>CAXTWP010000001.1:0-36478 GCA_964247945.1 uncultured Acidobacteriaceae bacterium
AAGTGACTTATGCACTCTGATTCGACCGTTATATTCGATGAAGCCCAGCTTGCGAAGTCTATTCATAAAGAAGCTCACCCGCGCACGGGTAGTACCGATCATGTCGGCGAGCGTCTCCTGGGTGATTTCCGGAATCAGTGTCTCGGGTTTTCCTGGCTGTCCGAACTCAGCCATCAGCAGAGAATTCTCGCAAGCGTTTCTCACTGGAATTGAAGAGTTGATCAACTAGATCAGCTTGCGTGAGCATACTACGTGCTAGGAGAAAGGCGAGAAAGAGATCGGAGAAAGCCTGCTCCGCGTGCATGACCCGCACCATCTCCTGTTTGGTGATCTTTAGAGCGCTGCAGGAGGTTATGGCTGTTGCCGTGGCCAAGCGCAGTCCGGCAACGGCGGCGATGCCTCTTCTCCGACGAAATCACCAGCCTTTAGGAGTGTGATCGTCGCTTGCTTGCCGGTCTTAAATACGACCGTGAGCTTTGCCCTACCCTTTTGCAGATAGAAGACCGCATCTGCTGCGTCCCCTTGGGAAAACAACGGGTGCTTCGGTTTGATGTTTACGAGCCTGCGGCCCCCGCCGGCATGGGCCAGGAAGGCAGCGGGATCAAAAACAGGTGTCTTTATTTCCTCCATCTTGACCCTCTCTGTCATTGCCTACCAGGCGGCTCGAGGCTCCCCGTTCTATTTGGGAGCGGAGTCCAGCTTGCTGAGCTCTAACGCTACCTCCAGACTAAGGACAACCGATCCAGCAGCCAAATTCTCATCGAGATGAGCGATGTCGGTCGTACCCGGGATAAGCAAGGTGTTTTTGCTGTGGTCTAGCAGCCAAGCGAGACCAAGCTGTGATGGCGGAATCCCGAGTTGGCCCGCAATTTTGATCACCTTCGGCTGAGCTGTGACTTTGGGCAAGCCAGGCATGGCACCACCAAGGGGAAAGAAGGGTACCCCAGCAATCTGCTTATGAAAACACAAGGTAAGCAGCTCTTCACATGCTCGATCTACCAGGCTGTAAGCATTCTGGACGCAGGCTATGCAGCATGGAGAACGCGTTCTACATTCTCCATGCTGACCGCACTTAGGCCTATGTTGCCGATCTTGCCTTCCTGGCGCATCGCGATCATCTCAGCCATTTGGTCGTCAATGTCGACGACTTGGGCGCCTTCAGCTCGCAGTCCCGGGCCCACATCCGTTCTGCGCAAATTGACTAGAGGGATCTGTTCCATGCCCAAGGTCAGCAGGTTCTCCTCCACGGTCGCGCGCAGTTGCTCCGGCCGCTGAGCCAGCCGCATCGGGACGGGGCCGTCGATCTCAGGATCTGCTCCGACCTTGCTTGCGACCACGACATCATCCCGGCCAACGATGACCTTGCGAATCATTCGGTTGGCGAATCCATTGCCATAGAACATAGCCGAGTCGATGTGATTGACGCCCAGTTCGAGCGCACGCTTAAGAAGCGCCTCCGCTCTGGCCGGATCGGATTCGAGTTTGCGCAGTTGTAAGGCGCCATACCCGATGCGCGCTACTTCGTTCCCGCCGAGGGAATAGGTGCCAGCCGGTGTGGTGAGCCTTTGTGTAGAACACGTCATCGGTCTGCTCCTGAGGTAAGCTTCAACAGCGTAGCCGCCTCCGCCTTTCGAGAAAGCCTATCCGGGAGGGCCCTCCGCTTGTCAAAGTTCTCCTGCTTGACGGTCGGATATTCCAACATTGGAGACATCGCTCGACGAGCGTACGTCGGGATAGGTGCATGCGATGCGCGGGACTATCAGCAGCCGTGTTCACTTTGCGCTCAAGGCCATTCTTGGATACGCGCTCTCGGAGGAGGATTTCATCGCGCGATTTTGGCAGCAGGATTTGCGGCGGTGAACCCGAACACTTCGGGCAAAGTTCCTCATAAGCAACTGGCACCCGCCCATCTGTTTGGAGGTACCTAAAATCGTCCAAGGATTCCTCGACCAATAGGCAGGCGCATTCTGGATGCTGATCCCGTATGGCTTGAGCCGAACAGTTGATCAGGCACACAATGCCAGCTTCTAACCCGTGTAGTCCAAGAACAACACGATAATTCCGAATGCCGCGATCATAACTGCGGAAAGCGACGCTAATCCGCCACTTCTGCCTGCTCTCGTCGACACCTCTCTCGCTGCGCGCCAGTACAGAATTGCGCCTGCGACGACAAGGACCAGTTCCACGCAAGCCGCCACTCGCGGATCGTTCCATAGTCCCAGACCGAGGTAAGGAAAATGACCGAAGTTTCCGGGGAGCACAGGCATGTCGGCGCGATGAACCACTAGATCAAGCACCCAGTGCGACGCGCTTACCAGCGCGATGACGAGCGCGATTCGCTTACCCAACCTCGGCAGGAATAGCGCTCCTAAGGCTGCGGATAGCGCCAGCATGCCTACGATGGAATGACTGTAGTCGGCATGGATGATAGAGCCGGCGTAACCCGGATGAATCGGCTGCACCGATTCTTTATGAGTAAGGAGTAAGGGGATGAAGACGACATCAAGCCACACCGTCGCCAGCATGAGGGCCCACAAAGGAGCGGACCGCTCACGGGACTTGACCATTGCTGCAAAACCAAAGTGACCGGCGATCATTCAGAAGCTCCTTTGCGTCCTGCGGACGGCCAAGGAAGGCGACGATCCACCAGTCCGACGACGACGACGAACAGAACAACTCCGATGATGAATTGCATCTTCGCTCCTCACAAACGCTTGAACCGTGACCCTTGCATCCATGGTTTACACTGTAAGCCTTCGCCCGCTTGCAAGTCAAGACTTACAATGTCAGTAATGGCCCACCCCAAGCTGCTTACGTCAGCCGACATCCTGAAGACGGCTATTCGACTGGTCGAACAAGGGGATGCGGATGGACTATCATTGCGAGCCGTTGCAGCCGCTCTTGGTGTCAAGGCGCCGAGCTTGTACCGGTACTTCCCGCACAAAGAAGCTCTTGAAGTGGCGGTCGCCGAGGAGGTACTGCGCGCCGTGTGGGTCGCGTTGCAAACCGCCTCGGAGGCGACGGACCCGGAGACTAGATTCCGCGCAACGGCCGACACCTATCTGCGTTTTGCGCGTGAGCGATCCGTCCTTTACTCGCTGATCGTGCAGAACCGTATTCCTGGTGTCTACGGGTCAAAAATGGGCAAGGCCGTTTGGGATCTGCTGCTACAGGCCGCAAGCGGGGTCTCCGGACAGCCTGACGACACCGCTGCCGCTGTCGCAACCTGGTCATTCCTGCATGGCTACGCCACGCTGGAGCAATCCGGTGCGTTTGGAGCATCCGGTCCTCAAGGTGGACTGGAGCAAGGCCTGGAAGCGTTCCTGAGCAACTTCCGCAGGAGTGTTCCGTCCACGCAGAAAGAGACTTCACGGTCAGCTTCAGGCATCCGGCGACGAAAGAAGCGATGAGAGGGTTTAGTGAAGAGACAGGCTATTCAGCATTTCAGATCGTTTCGACTTGATGTTGGAGGCCTTCGATGAAGGCCGCGATCGCATTTTTAGAAAAAGCTTGTCGTACGCCTTTCGCAGCTTCGACAGCGGATTCCTGAGCTCGTACATGCATCACGTGTTAAAAAACGGCAACTGCTTCGTCCAGGTCCGTCTCGGCCTTATGCGCGTGAACAATAGCGAGCGCCAGATCAGCGGCATCGCGCATCGCAAGATTCGCGCCTTCGCCGGAGAAAGGAGACATCAGGTGCGCGGCATCACCGATCAACGTGAGCCCGCGACGGTGTGGCCAGTTGTGCCCGATGGGCAGTTCCGAAATGACTCTGGTTGTAGTTTGTGACCCCGCCAGCGTAATGAAGCGCAGAAGCGTTGGACACCATCCAGAGAAGCGCTCGGAGAGTTCATCTCGGGTCATGGATGGTCCGGGAGCATCCCCCGTCCACATACCTGCATAAACGTGAACACCACCCGAGGCTGTGCGGTGCGAATTGATCGCAAGCCGGTTTCCCAATGCGAACATATTGCCGAAGCGCGTAAGAGCAAGGAGGTGTGGGTCGTGGGCTGCAGCCTCACTGTATTGAAGTTCATAGAATGTGACACCGGTGTAGACGGGCTTTGCGGTCGAGACATTCGGCCTCACACGCGACCACGCACCATCGGCTCCGATCACCAGGTCGAACCTTTCAGAAGGAGCATCGCGGAAGTGCAGCGTCACGGGTCCACCAGGAGCAGCCTGACTTACGGCGGTCAAGAGATGCTCCCACTTGATTGAACCTGGTGCAACGGCATCGAGCAGAATCCTCCGGACGTCAGGCCGATCTACCTCGGGCCGATCGCCTCCCGGCTGATTTGGTTGGAAGAACTGCACTTTACCGTCGCTGTCATAAACGGTCATCTCCTGCTCGTCATATCGAGCGATTTGCTTGAACTGTGGGTATAAATCTGAAGCTCGAAGAGCAAATTGGCCGCCGTCCACATGCATGTCGAGTACCCCGCCCTGCGCGCGAGCAATTGCCGACGAGTCGCGTTCAAAGACTGTGCAGGTCAAACCGTGGATCTGCAAAATTCGCTCCGCCACAAGGCCAGCAGGTCCGGCTCCAACAATACCGATTCGGACGGTAGGCGAGTTGAGCATTGACATAGGCTACTATGTCAATGGATAGCATGCAATATAATATTAAAATCAGCATGCCTCATCCGACAATTGGCTTTCTCATCAATCGGATTTCCCGCTTAGGACAACGGTGGCTCGACAGTCGATTGAAAGAGTTCGGTATCGCTGGTGCGGCAATGCCGGTCCTGACGCTCTTGAAGGAGGAGGGGGTCTGCACGCAACGCGATCTGGCGTCGCGCATCGGAATTGAGCAACCCACGATGGCACAGTTGTTGAAGAGAATGGAGCGCGACGGCCTCATCGTGCGCACGCCAAATCCGAACGACGCTCGGAGCGCGGAGGTTTCACTCTCAGAGCGCGCGTCTCGCGCTTTGCCGGCCGCAAGGCAAGAAATGCTGAGAGGCTATGATCTAGTCACAGCAGATTTTTCAGAACGTGACTTAGCGACTCTGATTCGCCTGCTGGAACGGTACCTGGCGAGCATTGAAACCCGTCTTCAGGCGTGAGTGGAGATCGGCTCATACCTCTCGTAAGGCGACATATCAGGACTGGTCGTTGTTCTACGGACAGGCGGAACTGCGAAGGTGTACGTAAACTCATTGAATCCGATCAAGTACCATTCCTCGTGGCTCCAAATTACTAGAGGAACGACTTCACCATGGCAGAGCTGAGAATTAGCACTTTCACTAACGGATTTGTTCTCTACTTTGAGACTCCAGAGTCTCGTATTGATGCCTATGCTCTTGCCTCGACGTTAGTCTCACTGGCGGACGCTGCGAAGGCAGTTGGCCGATCCCTAAATGGCGCCGTTGATATTCAAATTGTTATAGAGGCTCTAAACTCAGGTAGTTTTAGAGCCAGGATTTCCGCCATTGCTCGAGAGTCCGGCTTGTTCGTTAAGAACCAGCTCGTTACCGGCATTGTTATCAGCGCGTTGGGCAATTACATCTACGACCATACCCTGTCGAAACGAGATCCAATTCAAGTTGAGGTCAATACCGAGGAGGTGATTATTACGCACGGGGAAGACAGGGTGATTGTCCCGAGAGAGGTTCATGAAGCTACTGAAATGGTTGCTCAGAATCCTGTCTTTGTCCGATCTATTGACCGGATGTTAGGAAGCGTCATCAAGGACGAGCGGGTGACCGGCTTTGGTCTCGCCGCAGACGTCAATGGCCCGCCGCCTGCGTTGATGCTGCCGCTCGAGTTCCTCGTTATAAGAGTTGAGTCTTCAGACCCGGAGGCGAATCTCACCCTAAAAGCAACGCTTGCCGCTGGAGTCCGCGAAGTAGCTTTGAACTTGAGAGGCTATTGTCGCCGATGGGACCGACATGCAGAATCACGGGACGCTGAAGGACACGCAAGGCCCGTTAAGTCACGCCAGCATTACCACTACCGGCAATGTGTACGTGCAGACTCTCGATGCGGACGTGGCTGGTGCTGTCAACTCCCGTGCGACGGCGGTACTCGAAGGCTGGTCTCCGGCTGAGAAGCTGGGACTCAAAGGCAGGAACATCCGCAAAGCGTTGAAGGCACCTGAACAGGGTCAGATAGCAATTTGACGAAGTTTGACGGAGTGGAGCGGAAGGAGGTCTTGCAAGTGCTTTATAAGCATGGCTCCTGAGGTAGGACTCGAACCTACAACCCTTCGGTTAACAGCTACGGATTTGCTCGGTTCATGGTTGCTATTTATCTATTCAAGTTGCTCATAGAGACAGGCTTATAGAGCTTGTGGAGTGCCGGTGCCTGGTGGGGATTGCTCGTGATTGCTCAGTATTCTGCGCCAATGTCCCCACAGTGCGAAAACCTCCTCTCCTTGCACTCGTTGACCGTAAGCCGGCCTTCCGGCGGCCAGGTGCACGCATTCCCGGGGCGTTACGCGCGTCCTCCTGCCCATGTCGTGAACTCATCATTTGCTGGAGCCGCCTCCAAGCGGAATTCTGACGCTGATTGCTAGAGCCGGCTTTACGGTCCAGTGAGTCGTCGTCAACGGGGTGGCCGCATTGCCAGTGTTCCCAAGCGATTGACCCACAACGAAACCTCCGGCGAGCTTGGTGTCCCTGCCTATGTCGGCGAGAGCGCTGATTGCCATCGAGCGGTAGGAGTATGTGGGTCTCGGTTCTAAACTCGACCATTGACATTGCCGGGTTGCACCCATCAAGGGGCAACGCAAAGCCTAAAAACCTTGGTCCGCCGACCGCCGCCAATTGTTGCCCGGATGTCCGCTCAGCAGAATAGCGGGACAGCCGGATCACACTGTAGACTGCGCAGGTGGGGAGGCGCTGAGCTTGATGTGCGTAAGAAACGTTATTCAAGCTTCTTGAAGGGTAGGTCAAAGCCAGAGAGTTTTTCAACTTGGCGAAGAAATGCGGACGGCTTCATTTGAATTGACACACAGATGTCGAAGATGCTTCTTAGAGAGGGGTTGGTCTTGCCCAGTTCGATGAGGCTAATGAAAGCACGTTCATAGCCAGACTTTGCAGCCAGAGCCTCCTGGCTCATCTTCTGGCGTAACCGATGCTTCCGCAGGAGTTGACCAAACGCTGCGGAGGGATCGAGCTTGGTCGTTCCGGTATCAGAAGATGCCACGTCCAACTGTGGCACCGCAAGTATATGACGCGCCGCTTATAATACTTGCGGAGACCGCTCTCAAGGCGACTGAACGCAGCATCACTGACGGTGTTGGCTGCTTTCCGATACCCTGACGCTGGCCTTACAGCGTTCTCCGAGTCTTGCAAGGATTTTCTGTCAGGGTTGATGGGAGCTGTTACCACCGAACACGGTCAACTTGCGATTGCGCTCAGATGACATTTCGATCAAACTTAACGAGTGTAGCCTCAATGCAAGCCAAGATGATTATCTTCCCGAATGACGCTGGCTTCAGCGTGTTGATTTGGGAATCGTGGTCTCAAAGGGCCATGCGGGTGCGCCGATTCGACAACCGCATGACGATGATAGCCTTGCTGGAAAGTCTTCAGCTGCTTGACGAGCAACAGGTGAAAGATCTTCAAAACTTCGGGTTTATCGATTCGTGCCCGCTGTACTCAGTCGAAGTCGAAGAGGACACATTAGTTGCTCACGCATTCCAGCCGGGCTGAGCATGCTCACGCATTTCAGCCGGGCTGAGCACCCTAGCCTTCATTTTGTCGCGATGCGCATCCACTCTAGCGAGTGCCCTTATGGCTCAGGATCCGGGCGGCGTTCATGAACACCATGCCCGCGGGAGTGAGAGTCACCTGATCCTCGGAGCTCTCAAACACGCAAAACATGAGTTTCCGTTCGAGCGCTGCGATCCTGTCCCTTAGGATAGATGCCGAGACACCGAGCTCCCGCGCGGCGCTGAGATAGCTGCCATCTCGTGAAACCAACTCCACCTCTGCAAGGAGGTCGGCGGCGATAGCTCTCTCATAAATGGGCCCGATGAGGAAGGTTTAACCACACTAAGGACTTCTGATGCTCTCTCAGACTCAAACACTCATGTAGCCGCTATCGAGGAACTTGCAACATGATGTCGGGCATACGAGGATCAAGTTTTGGATCGTTGAAGCAAAGCTTTAGAGATTCTCCGGCATATATTTCCTTGATTCCTAGTTCAGTGAGCCGCGATCTATATGCGGAGACCACTGCCTGAGTCTTGGAAGGATCTTTCAGCCAAATGAGTCCCACGGTATCGGTCGTTACGTGTGCTGCAAGATCTTTCTGAACTGTATTCACAACGGCCTCGACGCCGTCCGCGTCAACGATCCGACGGAGGCGTTTTTCGATCGGAGATTGCCCATGTTTGGCAGTGATGATGATTGTTGTTGCCTCGTACAAGCCTTGCTTCTTCAGGGCATCTACTATGCGGGTCAAGGAGTTATCGAGGTAGACCATCGCCTTCTCCAAGACAGGTGTCGGACTGCCTTGCCCATCTATGTAGCCTCCATCCTTGAGTTTTTGAGCCACACTGACGCAAATGAGCGTAACACCGAACAATTCCGGGACCGGCGTTTCATGTTTGCCAGTATGATCATGTGCGGTTATCTGCTTAAGCAGCGCGTTCACCTTGAGATCGTCGTGTCCTGTTGAGCGATCCAGATTTTGTTTGAGACCTGGAACGTGCGCCTCCGGAGAGTAAAGGTCATCTACACCGCTGCCGGAAGGACCGTTGAGGAGATCGGCGTACGCAGGATGCTGATCTATCCAGGCGGTATGACCTCCGGACGCATGAACCAGCTCAAACATGTTATTTACCCGAGAAAGGTTGTGCGGATATACAGGTACGCATCCTCTCTTGGAGTCAAGGGGCAGCTTGCTAGGATCAATGCCTCCACCCGCATCTTCGGTATCTGCATCAAAGTTGGCTTTTTCATCGAGATACAGGGCGGTCCCCTTCGTCTTGCAGTCAGATTTAGGTGGCGAAAGATCTCGGTCCCACCCGTCGCTGTACAAGACACCTGTAGCGTTCGGCGAGCCTCCTGTAGCGAAGGCTAGTTCACCAGGTGCTCCGTCGGCGAAGGGCACGCGAGCGTTGGAATAGGTTGTGCCATGACCGCTTCAGTTGCTAAGCGTGGAGTTCGGATGTATCTCGACGAATCTTGCGAGATCAAGGGCGTGCATTCCATCAACACTAATGAGAATGACATGACGCTTCGATGTCTCTTGCCCAATCGCATCGTTGTTTGCGCTACCAACGACGGCTGAACCAATAGCCCACACGAATGCAGCTTGGCGCAAATAAAGAACAGAAAACCTTGACATATGGCTCCTTTTGACCCAGCTATGCACCGCGGATACGCTTACCGGCGGCGCTACCTGGCTCACTTTCAACAATCAGCTACTTTTCTAACAAGAGCATCAGAGATGATTAGGAATCTTTCATCACACATTTCAACGTCCTCAAAACCCACGTCTTCATCGGATGCTTGATGGCTACTGAGTTCCTGAACCGCTAATCCTCAGTAACAAGAGAGGGCTAGACGCGCTCTTATCTGTGGGATCGGGTGCAACTACGTAGACGTCCCCATTCGCGGGGTCGAGGGCCAGCGTTCGCGCCTTCGGAGCTGTCTTAAGCGTTTGAAACACTCGATACTCATCTGGAGAGCTTTGCTTCACGATACTAACCGTTCCAGCATCGCCATTGGAACTGAACAGCAACCCACGTGCCGCGTCATACACAACTGCATCCGGGCCAGTTCCGATACCAGGCATGGCCACCAGCTTACCCGTGCCCGTGTCAAGGACTGGCATTTTCGCATTGTCGCAAACAGAAAACAGGCGTCCGTGTTCCGAGTCGATTGTCATTCCGGTGGGACTCTCGCAGCCCGCTAGTGTCCAAGTCGAAACAACCCGATTCTCATCCGCCGAGATCTTCAACACTTGATGGGTATCCTCGATGTTAACGAAGACATGACCCCTGCCATCGATGGCGGGGAATTCCGGTTTACCGGGCAGCGGAAGAGTTGCGACGACTGTCTCGCTCGCGAGATCAACAACAGAGAGGGTCCTGCCTTTCCCGTTGAATACGAACAAGTGGCCAGTAGTCATCTCAATGACCATTCCGTCGGGATTGATTCCAACAGGAATCGACGCACCCTTCTCGAGGGTCCTGCGGTTGAATACGATCACCGCTCCGGCGCCACCATCCGATACGTATGCTTTTGTTCCGTCCGCCCCCCAATACGACAGCATGCGCATGGCTGAGCCCTGTCAGAGCTCCGATGGCGCGGCCGTTCACCGTATCGAATACAACCACTTTCGTTCCCTGCGCAATGAAAATGTTGTGCGTCACGGGGTCAAGCGTGAGGTAGTCATAGGGACCATTCACGTTTAGTGGGTAGGTATGCACAATCTGGTACAAGCGTTCCCCACGCGCTTGCCCAAAGCTGAATGCGGAAGCAACAATCCACGTGAGGCAAAATGCTAATCGTAAACACGTGTTCATACTCGTCTCCACAGTCCGATACTTGCGTTTCGTCTACGACTCACTGCTGTGTGTGCGATATGTGTTAACCAGCAGCAGATTGTTCAGCGGTCGAACAAGGACTTCTTAACAAGACCGACCGTTCGACGGCGAGCCGAAACAAATGGTTCACGGCTCGAAACGCTCTTCAGCTCGAACCATGTATCCCTGTCCGCGAATAGTTTCGATAGAAGGCCCATTGCGGTGGCATCCCATCTTGGCGCGAAGCCTACTGATGCATACATCGACATTGTTTGCCTTGCCTCGCAAATCCTGATTCCATACACAATCGAACAGTCTGTCCCGCGATTGAACTGTGTTCTTGTGCTCAATGAGGTGCTTCAGAACGAGATATTCGATTGATGTCAGATGAATTCGTGCTCCATTGACTTTCACCTCCTGTCTCCAACAGTCCAACTCGAGCCGCCGAGCGCGGAGCACTCGGAGAGTGGTAGCTGGTCTCCGGCGCGACAATGCTTGGACACGTGCTCGGAGCTCGGCGAATGCGAAGGGCTTAGTGAGATAGTAGTCCGCGCCGCCCTCAAACATTGCAACTTTACTAGCCAGTGCCGTGATCTTCGTTAGCATTAGAATCGGGACATCCTGATCATGACGGCGGATGTGCTTTAGCAGCTCGCAACCGGACATCACTGGGAGCTCTACTTCCAACACCACTAGATCGTATCTGAATGACTCGTAATAGTTGAGACCACATTGCCCGTCCCCCACTGTGTCCACAGCGTGCCTGTCCGCGACCAGGCCACGCCGTACAACGGCGGACAGTTCCGCGTCATCTTCAACATGCAGTATTCGCAAGTAGATCCCCTGTAAACAACGTGCTATCGGCCGAAAGAACGCTGAGTCACCTTGCGTACTAGACGACACTTCGAGAGCGTCAAAACAACAGCTTTGCTCCTAGTTGTATCTGACGTGAGTTGTTTGAGGTCTGGTTAAGAGCGGTTGGTAGCGCCGCGCCTGAAACGTCGTATACCGAGTTGTTCTGTCCGAAGGTGTTAAGGAAGCCAGGTGAAAGATAGTTGGGATGGTTAAGCACATTGAAGAATTCCGCTCGAAATTGAAAATTTAGTCCCTCGTGGATCCGATCCAGCTTGGTGTTCTTGAACAGAGAAAGATCAACGTTAGTGAGCTTCGGACCGGTGAACTGATTACGAGTTGTGTTTCCGACTACGTTTGAACAGAATTGTCGGCCTGTTGGTAGCGCCGGCCCGCTGTAATTCGGATAAACGGTCGGCGCGCAACCGAATGGGTTTGCTGCGCTAGCTGCTGCCAACGCGGTAGGAGCGGTCGGCGGTGTGAAGCAGTTTGCGTTGATGAAATTGCGTCCCTTACCAGTAGGTGCACAGTTGGGCAGCAGGTCGGCGAAATCCTGCGAGAAATCCCCGTTGAAGCCGTTTCCGAGCGGATCGTTGCCGCCACCGAATGTGACACTGAATGGAGCGCCTGTTTCGGCGAGGACAATTCCACCTAGCTGCCAGCCATTCGTCGCAAATGTGGCAATTGCGTTCGGGAACTTAGGTGCGGGAATGTTGTAGATGATGTTTCCGATTGCGACCTGATGGATATCGAAATCACAGGGGCCTACGCGAGCTGATTTTTGGGTTAACAAAGGTACGGCGATTGAATTGAGGAAAGTGTCGCCCGTCACTGGCGCCGAACTGCGATCTGTGCAGTGGGAGAAAGTGTAGGAGAACTGTCCTTGAAGTCCGTTTGAAGCGGCGCGTCTGACCTGTGCTTGGAGTGCATTGTAGCTGGAGGCTCCATCGAAAAGGACCGGCCGTATGCCTGCGCTGCCGCCGAAGTTGGGATCACGGCGTAAGCTCGTTACCGTATTGCTACAGTTATTGCTGGGATTGGTGAGCAAGGCGGGATTGCATGGAAAGACAATGCCGACGCCCTGAATGTGCTGCGACGGAACCAGGTTGATGTCGTCGGAGGCAACGGAAAGATGATTTGCCCGGGAACCGACGTACCCTGCGGTGATAGAGAAGCCTTTGGGGAGCTCGCGCTCGATGTTGACGTTCCAGTTATAGACTGCTGCGCGTTGAGGGTGCTGCTCTACGAAGCGGTTCCGGATCGTTTGCGGATCAAAACTGACATTCGGATCGATGCCTGTTCCTAACGTTGCGCTAGAGTCGAACCCAATAATCTGAAATGGTGCAGTGGCTGCGGTGTTGAGGCCGAATTCGTACGGGAGCGGCAATACATCGAAGATGCCAGCGGCGGCGCGGATCGCTGTTTTTCCGTTTCCCGCCGGGTCATAAGCAAATCCCAACCTTGGTTCGAAGTCATACTTGGTCGGGTTAGAGGCAAAGATTGTATCCACGCCAACCGGACCACAGGCAGTTGGACTAGCCGTGCAGTTATCCAGGGATGTGATCTCTTGAAAGTGCGCAGTACTAACCGTGTATCCATTGACCGTATAGCCTGGTACCGTGTTGGAGTTGCTGGGCTTTGTCGCAGCCTCATAACGCAACCCAGTGTTGACGACTAGCCGCTTCGTAGCCTTCCAGTCGTCCTGGAGGTAAGCAGCGAACAGGCTCTCGCGAAGACCGACTGCGTGTGATCCCCCGGGGGCAACGGCGTTAAGTTTATTCGACGCGTTGGAGAGGAAGGCCGAAAGGGTCTTGTAGTTGTTGAACCGACCATTGGGACTTAGTGTCTCGTGCACGTTGTATTGCATGCGCTCGAAACTAAAACCGACCTTGATTGATTGGGAACCGTGGGTTATGAAGGCGTCATCGTACAGCTGCAAGGACGTCCAAGCGTGGACGAACCTGTTGAAGCCATTCAGTCCGTAGGCGGTAGTAAGGCCTGTGACCGGAATCTGAGGTGGAGCGGCGGCCCCGGGAGCAACTGCAAGTGCGGCGCTTGTGCCCGCAGCGGTGCCCGAGACCGGGGCGTTGATAAGTCCCACGATCCGGCTGATCCCGCCGCGAGCAGTGTTTACAATTGCGCTATTGAATACGTGTGTCTCTTCCGCGGTGTAGAGCTGCCGGCTGGACGAGACTTCATGCACGGTATTGCCGAGGGGGTCGGCTTGGGTTTGTGGGCCTGAGTCGTGGAAAAATGTCCCGTCGAGACTGTCTTTCCCATTGAAGCGGTGGTCCAATCGAGCGATATAGTAATTCTCCGAAGCTTGAGTAGGGATGCTTGTGCTGTAGGTTTGCACGCCGATGCCACCGTTCACACCCGTATCGGGCGAACCTGCCGGCGCAATCGGGTAGAGGTCTAGATAAGGCCGAATGGTGGGTACTGCGGCCGCGCGAGCCGCAGCATTCGGAACCCGGTTTGTACCAGACTGCGACTGCGACTGCCGAATTCCTTCGTAGTCGAAGAACGCGAATGTCTTGTCGCGGAAGATGGGGAACCCTACCGAGCCACCGAACTGAACGCGACGGAAGGGCGGAATTCTTGCCGTGGCTGAGTCAAAGGCGTTCTTAGCGTCAAAAACGCTGTCGCGATCAAAAAAATACCCGTTACCATGAATGGCGTTCGTACCTGTCTTCGTTATTGCGTCAATTACCGCCCCAGAAGTCCGACCGTATTCTGCGCTTTGGTTGGCGGTGAGAACGGAGAACTGATCGATCGAGTCGACTCCTAGGTTTACGCCCGTAGCACCGCCTGGGGCAGCATTGGTGTAGTCATTTACAACCATTCCGTTGATACGATAGACGTTCTCATTTGGGCGATGACCTCCGTCCGACAGTTGATTCCCGAAACCTCTGTTACCCTTGTTCGCGCTGAACCCGGTTGTCGCTTGATTTGGGACAGACACCACGCCAGGTTGGAGAGTCGCAAGCGAGGTCCAATCGCGACCGTTTAGCGGCAGTTCGCGAACGGTCTTTCCATCAACATTTGCGCCGACAGAGGATGAACTCGTGTCCACCGAAGGAGCTTCCGATGTCACGACAACCGTCTCGGACACCTCGCCGACAGAAAGTGTCGGGTTGAAGCTCTCTTCATCACTAACACTGAGTGTGACACCCTTCTGCAATACGCTTGTAAAGCCTGTCGCTGACACCCTGACTTCGTACAAGCCCGGCTGCAGGTTCGGTGCTGAATAGACACCAGATGCGTTCGCAATCACTTTTCTTTCAGCACCCGTGGCTACGTTCTTGATCACCACTACGGCACGTGCGATCGTGGCGCCGGATCGATCTGTGACGGTGCCCGAGAGTGTGGCGCCCGCTACCTGAGCGCTTGCCCAAGGTGAACTGGCGGCGAGTACAGCAAAAAGCAAGCAGATGATCTTGAACTGCGCCGTTCTAGCCCGCAACCTTCGTTGAACCTTCATGCTGAATCTCCCTTTTTGAATCTTGCGAGTGACTTGTCTGCGACCGAAATGCAGTTTCCTGCTGTCACGGTTTGTGCACGCTGCGGTACTGGGGGCTTTGAAATTCGGACAACTCCGACCATCAGAATCGTTCACTGGATCAATGTGACCTCCCGTCGCCTGGCCTGTGAGCGGCAATCAAGAGCTCTCGTAAACCGGCGCCCGTCTTCCTGCTTGCCGAAAGCAAAACAACCGTACCAAAGCAAGTGCATTTAGTAAATAGCAAATGCACAACAATTATCTCGTCAGATGGATGCATCCGGCCAAACGCAGTGCGGCCGTTGCACACCTCGGACGCAGGCGTGCAAGGGTCATCACCCCGCGTCTCCATGGCGAAGGTACCTAAAAGGGGGGTGGAACACCATCTCGATCGAATGTCGCCGAAGAAGTGTCGCGCGGATTCGGCGAGCGTCATTACGCCGAACGAGGGTCTGGACTCGTTCGCTGTTCGCCGCGCTTTCCCAATCCGAAAGCAATTGGAGCGCTCTCGCGCTGGGCGGGCTTATGCTAAATCAGTCAGGCGGAACCGCACGGAAGGAAGCTTCTCGCATTGGTAACGGCACCGCCTACGACTCAGGGCCTCCCGCAGATCAAGCACGCGGAGCCGCCACCAGTGCTCCCTCGCTGCCGTGACGCATAACGGCCCTCTGGATGAAGCCGGATAGTATCAATTCGTCTACGAAAGTTCTAAGAAACTCTAAGCCTTCCTGCCGCCCTCGCGGAATCGCCATTGCCTGATGTATCGTCATGAAGTAGCCGTCGAGCAGCCGCAGCTCTGGCCGATCTTGCAAGTCGAACTGCAGTTGCTGGCGCACCCCAGCGGCAACGTCGAAGCCCCCCCGAACCATCAGATCAACCACAGCTGGGGATGTGTCGGCGCGAACTATTTCCGCTCTCTTAAGAGAACGACTGAGGAACAGATCGTATGCGCTTCCCAACCCGACGACCACGTGCACATCCTCTGCATCAACCTCATCGTTGGTCGTGATCGCACTCAGCTTGCGTACCGCGTATGATCCAGCGATTAGAATGTATGGTCCGGTGAAAGCCATCTCTCTCGCTCGTTCCGGATCAATTGCGAGAAAGGCTACATCCCAACCATCCGACGCAACAGCCTCTACAACCTTTCCGGCGGCATCGAATAGAACGAGCTCAAGCCCAACCCCTAAGCGCGCTGCAAGTTCGCGGCTGATATCCACAGAGATTCCTTGGGGCACTCCCGTCTCCGAGCAGCGTGACGCTAGGATGGGATTGCCAAAATTGATTGCGGCACGCAAAATTCCGTTCGGAGCAAGAGCATCAACACACCTACGGGGAACATCGGTCAAAAAGGACATAGAGACTCCTAGTGAGACTTTCTAAGGGACTTTGACTCCGTATAAACTTCATTCATCGCTTTTCGAGCTGGCGGCCCGATCGAACATGGCACTAACCACACTACAAACACGTGCTCTGCGGGAGATCATCATTCATGTGCGACGGGAGGACCTGCCCGCTGGATCGCATCTTGCTGAGTCACACCTTTCTCGCATAATCGGCACTTCACGTTTTCCAGTTTCCGCTGCCCTTTCGCACCTGACCAAACTTGGCGTCGTCCGGCACGACAAGCACCGCGGATACTTCTTGGCAAAACGGGCTTCTGATCTTGCCGATCTGGCACAAGAATGGTCGGACGCGGCTGAGAATCCCGTTTATCTTCATATCGCGGCGGCACGGCAAAAGCAATCGCTTCCGAATACGGTGAGCGAGGCGGAACTCATGACGCAATTCCACGTTTCCAGGAATGTCCTGCGCAAAGTCTTGTCGCGCATACAGGAGGAAGGTTGGATCGAACGTCGGACTGGACAGGGTTGGGAGTTTCTTCCCATGATCGATTCGGCGGAAGCGTATGAAGAGAGTTACGCATTTCGTCTGGCCATAGAGCCGGCAGGGATTTTGAGCGCCACGTTCACTCCCGATATAGCGGCGTTGATCGTCTGTAGAAAGCAACAAGAGTTTATCGTAGCGAGCGGGTACAAGACTATGACGGCGATAGAACTTTTCGAGTCAAACGCACGCTTCCATGAAACGATCGCGTCGTGCACCGGGAACAGATTCCTTCTGCAAACTGTCAGGCGGCTTGACCAATTGCGGAGACTCGTCGAGTACATGCAAGCCGAACGTCGATCTCCAAGGAAGTCCCAAGCACAGGAGCACTTGGCGATCATCGCTTCGATCCTTGAAGGAGATCTCTTGGGAGCGGCAACGAAGATGCGTTCCCATCTTGAGGGTGCGAGACGTGCCAAGTTGACCTCTATCGTCTTTCCGAAATCATCCTGAGATGGCGACTCCGTTGCACGTTAGGCGAATGAACGGATATTCTAGTCAGGGCGCTTTGCGACGATCCTCTTCGAAAAATACTATGCAAACCGGACTGCCCGTATTGATCATTTGTCCGGTTGGACTGAGACCGCCAGAAGTGTTGTTCACATGAAATATGGAGATTGTGTCGCTGTTTTCATTCGCGACGTACAGAAATCTGTTGGCTGCATTCAGGGCGAAGAACCGTGGGCCTTTGCCCAGGCTTGGGGTCCACACGAGCGGACTAAGCAAACTATTTTCATTGTTGACTTGGAACGTTGCAATCGAATCATGACCCCGGTTTGAGACATATAGGAATTTGCCGGACGCTGAAATCGCAACTTCCGCAGCGGAATTATTCCCGGTAAAAGTGCTGGGTAGTGTTGAGTGAATTTCAAGGGGATGCAGAGTGCCGGGCTTCGGTTCGAATGCATACGTCGTGACACTGGAGTCCAACTCGTTAACAACGTAAGCGTACGGCTTAGACGGATGAAAGACAATGTGTCTCGGGCCTGCTCCTTCACGCGTTACAGTCGACCCCAAATCAGCCAGGCTCAACCTCCCACCGGAATCGAGCTTGAGGGCGAAGATTCTATCCAGCCCCTTGTCGGGTACAAAGATTGTGGTACCTGCTGGATCAAAAACGATATGGTGCGGGTGAGAGCTGTCTTGTTGAGTCTTGTGGGGTCCAGGCGAACCTGGCAATGTTAATACGTGTACCAGCGCACCCAGCGCACCATCACTCCCCACGGCAAGGGAGGATACACTTCCCGTTGCGTAGTTCGCCACAATCATAAAACGGCCCGTCGGATCGAGCGCCAAGTGAACTGGATTCCGGCCTCCGGTAGAAACTCGGTTCAAGAACGTGAGCCTGCCGAGGTTCTCGTCCATGACCAAAGAGCTAATCTCGCTCTGATCCCCATGTACTGCATACAATGTTTTACCGAGATGCCCTAAAGCTAGGAACGACGGATTTACCAAGTTACTCACCGTCTGAAGATGTTCCCAACTCCCTGTTGCGGGATTCATCTGATATACGTTGATGCCGTCCCCATGTGCGCCGCGTTCTTTGGTCGTCCTAGATCCAACATACGCAATCATTCTTGCTTGTTGCTTCACGTCTGCCACCTCTGTTCTGAGCGCATTTGGGACGAACATCGCGTATGCGGATCGGCCGGCTAGAAGCAGCGCGTACTGAAGCATCGCTCGACGTTGTGGTACCACCAATCTTGAAAACGGAACTTCCATTGCACGTAGATGCCTCCTGCTCATCATCATTAGTTCCTCCATGACTGCACGGTGTGGTTACCCAGCCCCTACAGGGGGAACGCAGACAAAGCCTTCCATCAAACGCCTTGCGCTCCTGCTCATCACCGCCTTTGCGATTGTCCATCGACCGTCACGGAGCGAGGCTGTGGCCCCAACGCGCAGTGTTCCCGAAGGATGACCGAAAGTGATTTCATCCCTTCGTCCTCCGATGACTTCCTCTACTATTGTGCCCGGAATTGCTGCTGCGACAGCGACCGCGACGGCTCCTGTGCCTGTCATCGCGTGATGTAGCTTCCCCATTGAGAAAATTCTGGCAGTCAAGTCAATCTCCGACCTGTTGATCCGCCTTCCGTTTGACGCAACATAATCTTGCGGAGCTGATACGAAAGCTAGTTTTGGAGTGTGGGGACGAAGAGATGTCGCTTCCGCCTCAGTGCTCACGAGGTGCATGAGAACCGCACCTTGTGCGCGTATGCTCTCGCAAATCCGCAAAAGTCGCTCATCTGAGTTGATTTCGTCTTGAAGTTCGTTACCTCTAAGGCCAAGGGTCCGCGCCTCGACGAAGATAGTTGGGTTTCCGGCGCTAATTAGTGTCGCTCTGACCGGGCCGATTTCCGCTACATGTAATGTGTCTTGGAGATTTCCGGTCGGGAACATGGAACCGGAAGCGGCATCTTCTGAGCCTCCGGGATCTAAAAATTCCAATTTTATCTCCGCAGCTGGAAAGGTGACACCGTCAAGTTCGAAGTTGCCCAACTCAACTACCTTTCCGCCTTTCATGGGTACGTAGGCGAGAATTTGTTTTCCAATGTTTGCCTGCCAGATGCGGACCAATTGCAAGCCATCATCGACAGCCGCGACCAACCCTGCGCTGATCGCGTAAGGCCCAACAGCTGAGGTTAGGTTGCCACAATTTCCTGACCAGTCGATCGTAGGAGCCTCAATCGAAACTGCACCAAACAAATAGTCAACGTCACAGTCAATTTGTTCAGACTTGGAGATGATCACAACTTTGCTGGTACTTGAAGTTGCGCCACCCATTCCATCTATTTGTTGGCCGTACGGATCCGGACTGCCAATGACACGCAATAGGATTTGGTCACGAGCCACAGGATCTTGCGGCAGTGCGCTAGCTTGAAAGAATACACCTTTGCTGGTACCGCCGCGCATATAAACGGCGGGGATTAGCGTCTGTGCCATGGTTCTCCTCGTAGTTTTGTGCCAAAAGAAATCCCACCCAAAGATGCAGACTCGCTCATACCGTCTTTACCCCTTGTTCCAGGTACTGGTTTAACAGTTCTGGGAGCAAGCCGCCGTGGGCAAAGTAGTGGATTTCTTCATCTGTATCAAGACGGCATTCAACCAAGATTCGACGGATTTGCTGGCTTGGTTCATTGATCACAACCGTGAGCATTTGACGAGGCTTTAGGCCTGACGTGACCTCGATGATGATGTCAATAGTTTCATACCCGGTAAGGCCCAGTGTTTTTCTCGTCTCTCCACCTGAAAACTGCAACGGCAAAATACCCATTCCAGCGAGATTCGCTCTGTGTATACGCTCGAAGCTTTCCGCCAGTACGGCGCGGACTCCCAAGAGTCGCGGACCCTTGGCTGCCCAATCTCGAGAAGAACCGCTACCGTAATTCTGACCAGCTATGACAAGCAAAGGCTGAGCGCGTCTCTCGTACTCCTGGGCCGCTTCGAAAATCGACATAACGGAATCGTCTGGCAGGAGTCGTGTAAGAGGACCTTCTGTGCCTGGCAAAAGTTCATTCTTCAGGCGCGGGCTAGCAAACGTAGCACGCATCGCCGCCTCATGGTTTCCTCGACGGGTTCCGTATGAATTGAAGCTCGAAGGCGAAACGCCTCGCCGTTGGAGATAAACGCCTGTATCACTTTCGGGAAGGATTGCACCGGAAGGCGATATATGGTCCGTGGTGATATGGTCTCCTAGCATCACGAGAATCCGCATCTGCGTCAAGTCAGCCCTCCTATCCCTAGCGTTGGCATCCGGATTCCAGTAGGGAGGCTGCCTAATGTAGGTACTTGCTGGATCCCATGCGTAGCGCACTGGTGCACCAACCTCAATTAGCGATTGCCTCTCAACCTTCGTGGGAAGATCCGCGTATGCTGTCGCGAAAACATCCGCAGTCACGAACTCCTTTTCCAGTTCGTCCAAGTCACCATCCGATGGCCATAATTCGCGGAGAAAGACGGGTTTGCCCTCGGAGTCGTTGGCAAGCGAATCAATCTCGGGATCGATGTCGCTTCTGCCTGCTATCGCGTACGCTACAACGAGCGGCGGAGACATGATGAACGCTTCCCTTGCTAGAGGATGAATGCGGCCTTCAAAATTACGATTTCCGGATGTTACGGCCACAGTTGCTAAATTGCCATCGCGGATCTCTTCTTCGAGTTTGGTCGACAGAAGAGGTCCGGACATGCCATTGCAGGTCGTGCAACCGTATCCGATAACGTTGAAACCAAGAGCGTCAAGTGATTTATCTAGGCCCGACCGAGAGAGATACCGTCCGACTGCCAGAGAACCTGGAGCAAAAGAAGTCTTAACCCATGGAGCTCGCTTGAGCCCGCGCGCGTGTGCATTTTGGGCTACGAGCGCCGCTGCCAGCACAGCACGTGGATTCGACGTATTCGTGCAACTGGTAATAGCGGCGATCACTACGGCGGAGTTTGGGATGGAGCCGCGTTCCAGGAATTTCTCGGAGTCCACACGGCTTGAGATCGCGTTTCCGTCAAAGGAGCCGTTCGACTCTCCTTGCCCCAGGATGATCAGCTGATGAGGCTGTCTCGGCCCTGCAATTGCTCGCTTGACCAGAGACAGATCAAAGCGCAGGACTCGGTCATAACGCGCCTCTTCTAGCGCATCACTCCATAGGCCTTGACTTTTCGAATAAGCCTTCGTCAGGGCACATGCGTGTGTTGACCGCCCGGTGACGCTCATATAGTCAAGCGTTCTGGAGTCGATCGGAAACATGGCTGTCGTGGCACCAAATTCGGGAGCCATATTTGAAATGGTTCCACGATCTGCAAGCGACAGTTGCGCTAGGGACGGGCCGAAGAATTCGATGAAAGCCCCTACGACTTCTTCGCGCCGCAGTCGCTCGCTAAGCGCAAGCGCGATATCCGTAGCGATGTAACCTGTAGACAGATTCCCTTCAAGTCGAATACCAACCACTTCTGGAAGCCTCAACATCAAAGCTTTCCCCAGCATCGCGGCCTCTGCTTCAATTCCACCAACTCCCCAACCGAGAACCCCGATGGCGTTGATCATAGTCGTGTGACTATCCGTTCCGACAAGGGTGTCAGGATAGGCCGCGAGGCAATCGCCTTCCCGAGCGGCAGCAATCACGGGCGTCAAGTGCTCAATGTTGATTTGGTGGAGAATCCCTTGCCCGGATGGAATGATCGAAACGTTGCCGAACGCCTCGTTTGCCCATGAAAGAAAAGCGAAACGCTCAGCATTCAAGGTCCGTTCCGCCTTCATGTTCGCACTCTGTGCCCCTTCAGACCCCCACTGCTCGACATTTAAAGAATGGTCGACGACAAGGTGCACAGGCGTCACAGGATTCACGCGTGCCGGATTACCGCCCCCATCCGCAACTGCATCCCGGAGCCCGGCAAGATCGACGAGAGCCGGCGTTCCTAAAAGATCTTGCAACACAACTCGACCCGGGCGGTAGGGGAAATCTGTGTTCCGATCTCGCGACACGATCACTCTTAGAGCTGAATCACGCGCTGCGTCGTCCTCCTCAGTCCGGGCAACATTCTCCGCGAGAATCCTCAGACTATAGGGCAGTTCACGGTATGCAGCATGCTGAATTCTGTCACAGGCCGCAGCAGCGTCAACAATTTCGTAGGGCTGTCCGACCACATCTAATGACTTCCTAAAGGCCTTGTGGGTCAGCATGTCTATTGGACCTTTCTGAGGCGGGCAACACGCCTGCTCCTTCCATTTTGCATTCTCGTCGCATAAAATGCAACCATAAAGACAGAGAGTGCGCCATTCATGCCACCGCTCATTTACCACGAATCCCTAGACCTGGACTGGAGAACAAATGACATATCGACGCGGCTGGGTCGCAGTGTTCCTTTTCACCTTGGCGATGATCAATTACATGGATCGGATCGCATTATCAATTGCCGCGAAGGCGGTTCAAACGGAGTTCCATATTTCGACGATAAAGATGGGTTATCTCTTCTCCTCTTTCGTTTGGAGCTACGCCGTGTTCCTTCTTCCAATGGGTTTTCTGATCGATCGCTTCGGGGCCAAACGGTTGGCAGCGATCGGAATCGCGATATGGTCTGCCGCGACGGTGTTCACTGGTTTGACGACTTCCTTCAGTTCCATCTTATTTGCCCGCCTGGTCATGGGGGCAGGCGAATCCACGAGCAACCCCATAGGAGCTAAAGTCATACGCGAGTGGATACCGTCTTCAGAACGAGGGGTCATCACCGCAATCTTCAACAGTGGATCCTATGCTGGGCCAGCCCTTTGCTCTGTGTTCCTGGGGTTTCTTGTAGCTTCGTTTGGTTGGCGATATTCTTTCTTCATTGCCGGGGGGGTTGGCTTTCTGTGGCTTCTTCTCTGGTCTTTGGTATACCAAATTCCGGAGAAGGCCCGGTGGCTGGGCCAAGATGAAAGGGACAAGATCCTCGAGGAGAGAGAGAATACCCGAGATCAAACGGTCGAGGATGCGCAAGCCGACGGTTTGATGAGCCTGCTCAGAACACCAACATTGTGGGGGATTGCCTTGACCCAGGGGTGCAATGTCTACACGCAATACCTGTTCTTGACCTGGCTGCCCAGCTACCTACAATCGACTAAGAATCTCAGCCTTGCAAAGACCGGCTATCTCACGGCGGTACCGTATGCTGCCGCAGTGGTACTGTGCGTCTACGCTGGGCGACTGAGCGACTTGTATCTCAAACGCTCGGGGGTGGCGAGCGGTGCCCGACGGAACGCCGTCGCTATTGCACTGCTCGTAGGCGCCGTCGTGTTGTTTGTGCCGATTACTAAGAGCACCCCAATGCTCCTGACAATCTTTGCAATTACTTTGACCGGTATTGCTTCAACTACTTCCCTCAATTTTGCTCTGCTTAATGATCTCGTGCCCCATGGGCGTGACATTGGCAAGGCAATGGCTTTTGTCGTTGTTGGGGGCAACATCTTTGGGCTGATTGCGCCCATTGCGACAGGCTATGTGGTAGCCGCGACAGGGAGCTACAATTGGGCGTTTGCTGTCGCCGGCTTGCTCTTACTAGTTGGCGCGATAGTCACCCTCACTATGACAAGACGGCCGATGAATGCGGCTCCGATTACAACGCGTTAGGTCCTTCGGCAGGAGTGAAGAACCGGTCAGTATCGAGGCGGCGAGTGAATCAATATTATGTCAAACGGCACGCGGTAAAGAGCTTGCCTGAATCAGCCAAGTTCAACACGATGCGATGCCTGAGCTTCAAAGGTCGGTCCAGTGGGACAGCAAGCGGATACTTCTGAAACTCGGCTGGAGGGGCCTAAGTGAGCGCGGCGGTATAGCATTGCAGTCGAGCCACCTCAGGACTTTCATCACATGGAAGCATCGAACATACAAACATCTGGCACCAAATTCCGCATGGCGGTCATGGACGAAAAGCCGCTTCAAGTAATTGGAGCCATCGATGCCCTGACCGCGCGCATCGCAGAAACAGTCGGCTTCCGCGCACTCTACCTTTCCGGAGGTGGCGTCGCCGCCAATTCTCTCGGTGTACCGGATCTGGGCATCAGCACCATGGAAGATGTGCTCACAGACGCTCGGCGTATCACGGATGCGACCACGCTTCCATTACTCGTAGACATCGACACCGGCTGGGGAGGAGCTTTCAACATCGCCCGTACGATACGGTCGATGATCAAAGCCGGCGTTGCTGCCGTACACATTGAAGATCAAGTCGGCGCCAAGCGCTGCGGGCATCGTGCGGGCAAACACGTAGTCCCCACGGGGGAGATGCTGGATCGGATCAAAGCCGCAGTTGATGCCCGCACTCACACTAATTTTGTCATCATGGCCCGCACCGATGCCTTGCAAATCGAAGGTCTCGATCAGACGTTGGCTCGCATTCGTGCCTATGTGGAAGCAGGTGCGGACATGATATTCGCGGAAGCCGTCACCGAGCTTTGTCTATACCCAAAGTTTCGGGAAGCAGCAGGCGTTCCCATTCTCGCCAACATCACGGAGTTCGGCAATACACCTCTCTACACCAGGCAGGAGCTCGGAGCCGTTGAAGTTGATATCGTCCTCTACTGCTGCTCCGCTTACCGTGCCATGAATGCGGCTGCGCTGAAGGTCTATCAAGCGATACGCTCAGAAGGTACTCAAAGCGGCGCACTTGACATGATGCAGACTCGAGAAGAACTCTTTGAATTCCTTGGCTATCACGAATACGAACAGAAGCTAGACAGACTCTTTGCATCGTCCAAGCTCGACCGGCAGTAGAGGGGAAGGTGCAGGAGTGGGAAAGTCTCCTAGAAAAATTTGGTCTAAGCTGCGACCTTTTTGGTGGGCGGCATCAACTTCTTAGCGGAGGTCATCGCCTCCCTCATGGCTGCGGGCTTCGACTTCTTTCTTCTTGTTCGGGGAGGGGTGTAGAAAGACGGTCTCGGCTTCCGCGAGAAGGTTGCCGCGCTTCCCACCTGGATAGTTACGTTCAACACTTGCTCGGCTCACACTATGAGCTTGGTCCCGGTAGGTTCCTGCTCGGAGAACCCGGACGCGGTCACGCTCAGAATGTAGCTACCGGGCTGTAAGTTCTGAATCGAGGAGAACCCTGAAGATTCGTTGATCGCTGCGAGATTTCTGTCGCACTGTTGTTGATCTGTACGGACGCGTGTCCGACTGCGGCGTGAGAAAGATCGCCTACGGTTCCGGATAAGGTTGCTCCGGAGGCTTGAGCGGGGAGAGGTGACGTGGAAATCGATACCAAAGAAACGAGCAGGACGCCCACGCGGAGTGTTTTGCATTTGATTCGCACCATCGGAACTTCTCCTTGGACATTCGGCACAATCTCAGTGTTGAGGGCTCGCCTGCCGTGGCACGAAATTAGCTGTGCAAGCGGTTGTATCTTGTCAGATCGAAATACAAAAGCGGGTGAAACGATTGGCAGAGAGCGGTGGTGCCCGACCCCTTTCCCCCGCCGGGCGGACCTCTGGGCCCGGCGTGGCTTACATGGCGAGCAGTTAGCTCGAAGTCAGGACACTGGCCGCGCTTGGCGCACCGAAGTTCTTCCACAGGATGTGCCCTGGTAGTGATGTCCCCCTCGCTACAGGATCAAACCCACCGTTGCGAGGTCAGGTAGGTGGGGGGCATTTGGGTGAGCATACCCGAGGCTGCAGCGTCCCGTGACCTTCAGCATGCGAGTGCCGTCTGGTACACACCGTAGTGCTCCTCCGGGAGGGTCCCGTGATCGTTTCAGCCCCGGCGAACCTATGCGGGGTCGATCTCAGCATTGGTGATGCGACTTTGAAAGGGCCTAGACCTGCTAAGGGTCCATTGAGGAGCCTGAACTGATCAAGCGGGCCCCGCACGGCCGTTGGGGAGAGTCGGTTCAGTCAGCTATAGTGAGGTCCCAGGGAGTACTTGATCTCCTAGCTTAGATACAACTGGTCATCGACTCGATAAAATAATGAAATCTCACAACATAGGCGTGGCTAAGAATCGGAAAGCGCTCACTGTTCCGTCTAGAGACTCGGCCGCTCCTAAGACCAGCAGCGGGATGCCCTCATTGTCGACCCAACTTGCCTCTCGCATCTTGGAGAGAATTAAAATTCTCGATAGCCCTAATGGCGGGCATCTTTCGGAGCAGCATTTAGCAGATGCGCTCAGGGTTTCCCGAACACCGATTCGGCAAGCTCTACAGTTGTTAGAACAAATGGAACTTGTGGAAAGAAGGCCCAATCGAGGGTTCTTCCTCATGAAGGCAGCGAAAGACTTGGGAGTAAACCCACTGTTGGTGCACGGGGACGTGGAGGATCCGCTTTACTTCCAGATCGCCGAAGATCGCCTATCCGGCAATCTGGCGCCGAGCTTCACGGAGGCTGAGCTCATGCGACGCTATGGAGTCACGCGCGCGCGAATCCTGAGGCTGCTTGAAGCAATGAGCCGAGAAGGTTGGCTCAGCCGGCTTCCTGGGCATGGGTGGGAATTTCAGCCGACACTCAGCTCCCCACATGCCTACGAGCAGAGCTTTCGCTTTCGGAAGCTGATTGAGCCCGCAGCTCTACTTGAACCCGGGTATCATCTTGAGCCGCAAGTGATCGCACGTTGTCGCGAGGAGCAGCAGGCGATGCTCGATGGGGGCATCCTCCGCTGGCCCCGCACCGAGACGTTTCTTATCGGAGCATCCTTCCACGAATCGCTGGTGGCCGGGGGGAACAACCCGCTTTTACTCGACGCCATACGCAGAGTGAACAGGTTGAGGAGATTGATAGAGTACCGCATCACAGCCAACCGCGGACGAATGATTCAGCAATGCAAAGAACATCTCCATCTCCTTGATCTCATTGAGGCGGGGCGACTAAAGAACGCATCGGTGTTCTTACTCAAACACCTGGAAGAGGCCCGGAGCCAGAAGCTGATTCTGGCAATCGGACTTGAAGGGCCGCACAGCGACAACTGAAACGATGCGCCAACCGGCGCGACTCCGGAAAGCACTGTTCGAAACCGGTAGGTCAAACAAACGGCTCTGATTCTCCGCCCGGTTTGTATGGGGACCGCGCAATGGCCACAGAAGTTGATGCGATTGGTTGACATCCAAAGCCGATTGATTGTATTCTGCCGCTATAATACACAATCACGCGGATTGGCGCGTTTCTACTATGTCTCAGCGCATTTGCGCGAGAAAGGAGGCCCGGTGCCGGATTCGAAAAGGGTTCATACGAGAACAATGTCCAAAGTGGGCAAGCATCTCATACCATTCATGATTCTTATGTACTGCGTCAACTTCCTCGATCGTGTAAACGTTAGTTTTGCCGCCCTCCAAATGAACCACGATCTTGGCTTTACGCCGCAGATGTACGGGTTTGCAGCTGGTATCCTATTCATCGGTTACACGGGGTTCGAGATCCCCAGCAACCTGGTCTTAGCGCGCGTCGGCGCTCGGCGGTGGCTAGCGCGAATCATGATCACGTGGGGCCTCTTGGGAATCGCCAACGCCTTCGTTTATGACCAACACTCCTTCTACGTGGTTCGTTTTCTTTTAGGCATGGCGGAGGCTGGATTCTTCCCTGGGATCATCTACTATATGATGCGTTGGTTTCCTGCGAAGGAAAGGGCCGCTGCCATCGCCCTCTTTATGCTGGGAAATCCAATTTCAGTGATTTTCGGAAGTCCCTTGTCCACTGCCATTCTAGAGGTGCATCCTTACCTCGGCTTGCGTGGCTGGCAATGGCTCTTCATTCTTGAGGGAGTGCCAGCTGTTGTGCTGGGAATCGTGGCCCTGCGTTGGCTTACGGAATCTCCTGAACAGGCCACATGGTTAGAACCTGAAGAGCGTACGTGGCTCATCGAGCATATCGCGGCGGAGAACGCCGCGAAGCCGAAAGCCGCGCACATGAGCCTGACGCAACTCTTCAGCAATGGGAAGTTGCTGGCGCTTGGGGCATCGAAATTCTGTGTTCTGCTTGCGTTTTTTGGGATCACACTTTGGTTGCCGCAGATAGTCAAGATGATGGGAAAGCTAACAAACTATCAAACCGGCTTTGTGACGGCCATCCCATACATCTTCTCAGCAACATCGAGCGTAATAGTGAGTCGGCATTCCGATAGAACAGGTGAGCGCACATTTCACATCGCCATCCCCGCTCTTTTCGGTTGCGCCGGGTTTGTATTCACAGCCACAGTCCACAATCCCTATCTCGCCTTGGTAGGCCTGTCGGTGGCAGCTACTGGACTATGGATCTCAAATACGGTGTTTTGGACACTACCAGCCAATCTGTTAGCTGGGACCTCCGCTGCGGCCGGTATCGCAATGATCAATACGATTGGCAACCTAGGAGGATTCTTTGGGCCTTACTTCACCGGCTGGCTCAGGGAGCGCACTCATAATTACACAGCATCCTTGTTCGTGCTCTCGGGCTTCCTTTTCATAAGCGCAGCAATCGTTCTGCTGCTCGGCTGGACTGATGCTAGGGGTCGTCAACGGAACGCTCTCGCATCTCTTGATAGTTACGCATCAGAGCAGTGATCGCCGGAGAGAGTAGCGGCTACAAGGGCGGTTTCACATTATGACAAGTGCAAATTGCGTTCCTTCCAAGCTTTTAGAGGGCACCTTCGGTGCAGTCCGCATCATCGATTTGCCTTCTGTAGCCGGCGATGCGCTCGCGCAGATGCCGTGGTGCCATCGAATACTGCTTGAGAACACCCTTCGTCACCCGGACCATGCGACGTTTACTCGAGCTCGTGATTCACTCCTCAGATGGCAGGACACATGCAGTAGCAATGCTGAAATCTCCTTTTGGCCGCTTCGAGTGCTAATGCACGACACGACATGTGGTCCGGCGCTGGTAGATATCGCTGCCATGCGCGACGTGTTATCCGAGGCTGGCGGGGATCCAAAACTGCTGAATCCCTCGGTCCCAGTTGCGACATCTGTGGATCACTCCGTGGCTGTTGATTCTTGGGGTGCGTCCGACTCGCTCAGCAAGAATATGGCGCGTGAAATCGAGCTGAATCGCGAGCGCTACATGTTCATGAAGTGGGCGTCCTTGTCTTTGGTCAACTTCCGTGTCTTTCCCCCAGGCACGGGCATAATGCATACGCTCAATATGGAGCACTTAGCGACGATTGTCACTACGGAGGACAAAGGGGGTGAAAGATGGGCGATGCCCGACACTATGGTGGGGACCGACAGTCACACCCCGATGATCAATGGCCTCGGGGTTTTAGGGTGGGGAGTGGGTGGTATCGAGGCGGAGAGCGTCATGCTGAGCACGCCAGTTTCACTGCAAATCCCTGACGTCCTCGGGGTGCGGCTCACGGGCAGCTTACCCGAGGGAACGCTAGCAACCGATCTGGCTCTTGTGGTGACACACAGGCTGAGGAAAGTGGTGGTACCCGGTGACTTTGTAGAATTTTTTGGACCGGGGGTCGGAAGCTTGTCTGCTGGTCAGCGAGCTGTCGTCTCCAATATGGCTCCTGAGTACGGGGCAACAACAGCGTTTTTTCCTGTAGATGAACGTACCCTGATGTACCTTGGGCAAACGGGAAGAAGCGACGCGCAGGTGGAACTTGTAGAAGCCTACTGCAAGGCACAACGACTATGGTATACCCCCGATTGCTGTCCCCATTACACCAAGACGATTGAGATCGATCTGTCTGGTCTAACGCCCTCTATCGCAGGCCCGCAACGTCCTCAAGATTTGTTACGTCCATCTGAGGTGCCGGCTGCTGTTCTCGCAGGTCACCGTAGGCAAGCCGCTGTAACTGGACCGGAAGAGGTCCCGGCAGGGGCCGTTGTCATAGCTGCCATCGCATCGTGCACCAACACTACCGACGTGGAACTACTGGTCACTGCCGCTTTAGTCGCACGAAAGGCGAGAGCCTTTGGACTCCGCCCACCACCTTGGGTTAAGACGTCCTTCACTCCTGGCTCGCCTGCCACGGCGAAACGCCTTGGTCATGAGCGGTTACTGGAAGACTTAGAGGCGATCGGATTTGCAATTGCCGGCTACGGATGCGGGACATGCATCGGCAACTCTGGTCGCCTTACATCGTTGGTGGAAGACGCAATCGAAAGGCATGCGGTGGCACCCGTAGCCGTACTGTCTGGCAATCGAAACTTTCCAAATCGCGTTCATGGGCAGCTTGAGTCGGCCCTACTCGTTTCGCCCCCCTTGGTGGTGGCTTATGCTTTGGCAGGTCACGCGCTGCTGGATGTAACAGCTGACCCAATCGGGAGGCTTTCAAATGGTAGAACCATCCACTTATCGGACCTATGGCCAAGCAGTGCCGAAGTTCGGGCTGCGCTCGAGAGTTGTATTCGCCCGGAGGATGTACTCTCCGCCTACACTGAAGCTGAGGCTTCAAGCGCTTGGGCCGCCCTCAGTGCTCCCGAGAGTTCTCTCTTCCCGTGGGATCCCTCCTCAACCTACTTATTACGCCCCCCATTCGTTCATCTGCAGCCCGACTGCCCTAGGCCAGAAAAGCTTGAGGCCCATGTCCTTTTGTTGTTAGGGGACGATGTAACGACAGATCACATTTCTCCTGCAGGACTGATACCTGTAGACAGCGACGCCGGGGCTTGGCTTATTGAACGCGGCGAAAACCCTTTCGCACTCAACGTGTACGCATCCCGTCGGGGAAACTGGGAGGTCATGATGCGCGGGCTGTTCACTAATCGCGCTCTCATCAATCTCATGTGTCCTACAGCCAAACCCGGAAGCACGGACTCCTCACTTACCGGCACGACTGTGGCCGTGTGGCGAGCCGCAGCAGAATATAAGGCCCAGGGATTGCCTGTAGTTATCATTGCTGGTGAGCGATACGGCACCGGTTCCTCACGAGATTGGGCAGCGAAAGGGCCACAATTATTAGGGGTACGTGCCGTCCTGGCAAAGAGCTTCGAAAGAATTCATCGATCTAATCTAATCTGCATGGGCATTTTACCGTTACAGCTCCCACCAGAATGGCGCAGCACCCGCCTTCACATTGATTCCGAAACGAAGATTCACTTCATCTGGGACCCGAGTGCGCTATCCCCCCTCGGTCCACTAAAGGTGCAGTTGGTAAATTCTGATCCTACCGAATGCGAGGAGTTCGACACCGTAGCCCTGTTGGAAACGGAGAACGAAGTAGCATTGATAAAGTCTGGTGGAATCATCCCTAGAATTTTGCGGGAAGCGCTCTCAGCGTCTTGGACCCCAACGTCAACGACAGAGTCCAGAACAGTAAAACAGTAGCTAACTTTCATGTTGTGCTCGTATGCAAGGAGACGGACCGGCGGACATCGGCCGACATATCGGGGGGTTTGCCAAGCTGGACCGCTGTATTAGACTTACGATAGTCGCGAAAAACGACAACCTGACCTCAGCGATCCGCTGGCAGGTTGCCGAATACAAGTCAATCACGCTCTGTGTGATTCGGCCAGCGTCTCCGATGCAACTGCCCAGTGCGAGTTGCGACGGTCAGCCCACAAAGCTGACTACAGGAGCGCTCTGGCCGCCACATGCCGAGTGCACGGTTTCTCATGACCTCTCCCTGTGAGTTTCAACAGCTTACTGAGACTATGGTTCAGCTTGAATCCGGCCGCAATAAGGCACCTTGGCTGTGCCTAGGTACCCGGAAGTAACCTCAAGTCAATTACTGTGCTACAGGAATATCGTGACGTAGGATGCCTTCTACGTCGCACTGATTCAAGCGCAGGCAGGAGCGAATCTGAACAATCGATGCGATTAGCATACCTCCAGCGAACACAACTGATCTCAATGCTGATCAAGGAGGTGAATATGGCAAATGCATCCCGATGCCATTTACCTCCGCTCTGCCGAAGGAGTGAACACGCTTTTGCAAGATGGATCCTTGCTAAATCTGAACCATCCCTCCATCGACGAAAAGTTCAGCGCCGTTCACGTAGCTTGCATCATCTGAAGCGAGGAATAGTACGGCTTTCGCAATCTCGTCCGGCGTGCCGGGGCCACCGAGAGGGATGTCTTTAGCCATTTCCGACAGAAGTCGCTCGGCATTGTCTCGACCACCGGTCGCCTTTTCAATGGAAGGAGTATGGACGGGACCTGGACTGACGACGTTTACGCGTATGCGACGTGACCTTAGTTCGTTTGCCCACGTCCGCGCAAAGCTCCGTACCGCAGCCTTACTTGCGCAAGACACCGAATCCCGGTGTCCCCTTGATCGTCCACATCGAAGCATTCAGGACAACGGCCGCGCCGTCGGGCATCAGTGGCAACGCCTTCTGCATGCAGAAGAAGACCCCCTTGACGTTGGTAGCGAACCCAGCTTCAAATTGGGCTTCGGTCATTTGGTCGATGGTAGCGTGTTCAGCCGTACCAGCATTCGCGAATGGGATATCCAGCCGCCCCGCTTGCTCTCTCACCACTGCGAACAGTTGGTCGAGATCCTCCAGCTTGGAGATATCGCCTTGAATACCCACGGCGCCCTGACCGATCTGCTCGACAGCCAACGCAAGTTCATGACTCCGTCGGCCTGTTACAAAGACCTTGGCGCCCTCGGCTGCCAGCAGTTTGGCCGTGGCCAAACCAATTCCACTTGTCCCGCCTGTGACCATGGAAATCCTATTTTCAAGTCTTCCCCACATCTTTACCCTCCCGAAAACACGGTCCGCCAGCTCACTTCCAACCATATCTTTGGATTTATGGTGAGATTCCACCGGCCTTGTTGGAATGCAAATTAAGAATGTCCGGCAGACCGCGCAAACTTTCAGACTGAGAGCCAATTTAGCAATGCCGAGTTAACGTTTTCGGAGAATGATCGAATTCATGCGTTGCCAGGGTGGATGGCGACTGCTTGAGAAATTGCACATGCGCGAACTTAGGTGAATGTCGGGACGCGAGGAGACCCCTTAGCATCTCCATGGACCCGTAAACACGGTTCTATGGAGCTACTTCCTCGCGGACATGCCTTCCTTGATGGTGAAGCGCAACAGGGCAGGAGGGTGGACGATTCCATCGGGTCCCGGCGCCAGAAGTCCACCATCGGTCGTGACGTATGCGACGCGGCCTTCCGCCTTCGGCACCCAGTAGAGACTTGAGGGACCAACGAGCTTGTCGTTGAACGGATGGCCGGACACAATGTCGGCATTCTGCGATTTGGTCGGGTTCAGCGATACCCTCCGGATCGTATTGGCAACGTGGGTGCCGATTTAGGCAACGCCGGCGGCTTCGTCGATGCAGAAGTCATCGGCTGAGAGAATACCGCTCTCCATAACCTCGGGCAAGCCGACAGCATCCAGAGTGTCCGGGTCTACCGCTACTCGGACAAAGAGCTGCTGGGCACAACCGGTGTAGTACAGGAAGTTGGTCTTTGCGGCAAAGCGCACTCCATTGACTCCTGGATATGGAACCGTCACCTTCGGAGTGAGGAAGACCTCCGGCAATTCCCACCCGGCAGCCATGGTGTTATCGCGCAGCCAGACCGAAGCTTTCGCGGAAAGGCCATCATCAGCTATATCCAATCGCCAGATCAAACCCGCGGTGCCGTCGGCGATGACAAGAACTTTGGGGCCGAGCATGCAGGCGCCATTTAGGCCCGACGCCGACGTTGGGAAAGTAAAGACACGCTGGCGCGTTACCGGCTTACCGAGTTTCCAGCCCCGCAGATCGTAGCGTTCAAGCGCAGCCTCACCCAGGGTGCAGACCCAAAAGACGTCCGGCTCGACTTCAATGATGCCCATGGGCAAGCCGTCAAGGGAATCGAGGAGAAGCGGGGTGACCGGCAGGTCTCCGGCGGCGTTGGGAACATACCAGAGTTCACCTTTGTTTGTAGCCGTGACCAGGATGGAGCCGTCTGCACGAGTGACAAGATTCTCAAGAAAATAAGTCTTGGGAAACACGGCAGCTGTTTCTACAGTAAAACCAGAATTAGGGGCATTCGACATGACAACTCCAAACGAAAAAGCAGTTAGAACAACGGTTGAATTGCCTTGTGCCGTTGGGGGTGACGGCGCACACTCCCGCGGGGTTACGTAAGCTTACGGGGTCGAACTGCGCACAGTAAGTCTCCTTACCCGCATCAGATCTCGGGGCCGGGAGCGGGAACATCGAACAAGTTGAGGATGGTGCAGGTAAGACTAAACTCCCCGATAAGAGCGCCAATCTCATACAAGCCTTGCTTGCCAAATGTCTTCTCAGCCCCAGCCAATAGAGAGTCGCTGATTCGGTAGGACTTGGCCATGTCATGCGCTATGCGAGCCGCCAGCAATTCGTCCGGGGCGAGATCCTTTGGCAGTTCACCAGAGCTAAGCGAGCTTATGGCTGCGGCGGACAGTCCGGCGTTACGCGCGATGATCGAATGAGAGTAGAGCTCGTACTTGGACTCCCATACGCCGCCAACAGCAAGGATGATGACCTCGCGCACCTGCTCTGAAAAGGAGACGTGCTTTTTCAGGGCGGCATCGAAAGCCAGGAGCGCCCTTGTAATCTCGGGGTTTAGCAGGAAAGCGTTGAAGGGGCCTATTAGCCGGCCGTCGGCCGTCACCATCTTGAATCCGGCTCTTTCGCCCCAGGGCGCCATTTCTTCCCCGATCGAGTCGTACATCGCTCGTTGTGGCCCCGTGATGGTCGCAGGCTCGCGTAAGGGCAATCGCCCGCCCATTGCATCGTTCACAATTCCTGACATACTCAATCTCCTAAACACGCGTTTGGCAACTCCAACATTTTGGTTGGACAATTGATATGATTCCAACCGATTCGTTGGAGATGCAAATATAATTGCGTCATGGCTTGGGATACACAGGAAACGCGCCGTCGTCTGCAACAAGCGGCATGTGAAGAGTTCACCGCACATGGACCTGACGGTACGACCATGGCGCGGATCGCGGCTTTGGCGGGAATAAATAAGGAACGGCTGTACAACTATTTCGGGGACAAACGAAAGCTGTTCGAGACGGTACTCGTAGCGGAGCTGGAAAAGCTCGCTGTTTCCTTGGGGATGAATGCTCCCGGTCTGGAGGATATCGGTGAATACACAGGGTGTATCTTCGACTATCACGCGCAAAATCCGCACCTCGTCCGACTCTTGCTCTGGGAGGGCCTGTCCGATGGTCCAGCCGCAAACGAGGCGGCCCGCACCGCTCATTACCTGCGCACAGTAGCAATGTTCGCCGAAGCACAACGGGACGGCACACTGAATGACGATCTTGATCCAGCAAAGCTGGTCTTTCTACTGATTGGACTGGCGGCATGGTGGTTTGCCGTACCCCAGTTGGCGCGCATGGTCTCAGGCTCGGATGGCAGTGATTCAACGGAGCGGAGCTTACGCCGGGCCTGTGTTGTCAGGGCCGCCCAGCATCTAGCCTCCTCTGACCCGTAATGCCAGATCGTCGGGAGGATGTCAGTCCCGGCAAACGCCTTTTACGCCCGCCCGCGAGCCGAGTCCGCTCCGGGCGGCATGTAGACTCAGGAGACTTTCGCTAAGCCGACTTGTGAGGACTAACGCGGTACCCCTTATGATTGCGGAGTCCTAGACTCCGCTGCTTGACGAGACTTAAGGCCGGGCAGCTCAGGTGGACACCAGGCCGAAGACCTTGTTCTGTCGCGATCTTCTGGAGTAGTCGGGTCAGTTCCTGGCGTTCCGCTGGAGCAAGCGAAGTGCAGACTCGGTCTTGATGTGCTCTCGTTAGGCTGATCAATTCCAACGCTACACCCTGGCCCTTTTCTGTAAGCTGCAGCGTGTAGGACCGGCGGTCCTCCGTACTCTTCCCGCGCCGCACCAGAGCCCTTTTTTCCAGCTCGTCGATCAGCCTGACCAGATTGCTGGGAAACATTTGCAGAGCATCCCCTAGTTGCCGCTGGGTCAGTCCGTCCGCTTGGAAGATTGCCTTGAGCACGCCCACATGGGCCAGACGAAGCCCAAATGCATCTACCTGCTTCCCAAATGCGCTCTGGCTATGCGAACCAACCTGTGCGATGAGGAAGGCAAGATCGTCTTGCAAGTCTGATTTCCGATCTTTGAGCAAAATGATCGGCTTCTTTCTAGGCATACATACATGATATAACGATTATGCAGTATATGCTATCAGCTGACAGGCCGAACAGCATGAAAGAGGAACCCAATGGAAGTCTCAAAGTGGATTATCGCGTTGGTTGCTGTGTTCAACTTCGGCGGCTATATTGCAGACGCAGTGATTCCGTTTACAGCAAAGCAGCACATCCACAATCCACGCTGGCCGCCGCACGCCAAGTTTCACAACGGCCAAACCATGCTGCTAGGCATCGACCATGAGGAGGAATGCTGCCATAGGCATGTGCTGCTGAGCCATACCAG
>CAXTWP010000002.1:0-13418 GCA_964247945.1 uncultured Acidobacteriaceae bacterium
GCCTCACCGATGCCGCCAACGCGATGACCGGCACCGGGGGCGACGCGAACGGCCAGGCCAGTCTGACCCAAGGCGCGGCGTTTGAGGTGCCGTGGGCCGGCAAGGTAACCGGCGCGCCGCTGCCGGGCGGACTGTCCCTTCTGACAAACTGGCATGGCCGCGGCCTGACGTTACCGGTGAACTGGGCGAATGGCGAGGTGCAAGGCGCAGACGGCGGCCTGCTGCTCCGGCGCGGCGCGGCCACGGCGGAGCCTTCGGTGATGCCGGACGGCGGGGTCGCCAACGGCAGCTTCGATATGGAGGACTTTGACGGGCACTGGGCCGCAAAGACCAACGTGACGACAACGGTACTGCTGAGCGCGCGGACAATCGACCTGACCGTTGTGGCACGCAATGTGGGGGGCGAGCCGGAGCCGATGGGGATCGGCTGGCGGCCACGGTTTGCTCTGCCGGGAGGCGATCGCGCGCAGGTACGGCTGCGGCTGCCCTCTACCGCGCGCGCTGAGTCGAAGGACCGTGAAGGCGGGCTGCCGGACGGGCGCGTCGTGCCGGTTGAAGGGACGGCCTTCGATTTCTCGAAGCCGGACGGTGCGGCCCTCGGCAGCGCCGGCTTGAACGACTTGTATGTGCTGCTGAAGAGCGGTCCGCTCTCCGCTGGGCCGGAGGTCGAGTTGCGGGACCCGGCGGCCAACTATGGCCTGCGCATGGTTGCACTCAGCCCCAGCATCAAGGCGCTGCGCGTCGTTGCTCCAGCCGGGGCGGGCTATGTGTCGGTCGACCCGCAGACCAACTACGACGATCCGTTTGGGCGTGGGTGGAGCAAAGACACAGATTCCGGCATGGCCGTGCTGCAGCCGCAGCAGAGCCTGCAATGGAGGGTGCGGCTGGAGTTGTTTTCGATCAGCAACAGCGGCACGGCGGCCCCTCGTTTGACGAGTCCCGCGCAATAGCGCATTGCGCGGCCCGAATGTGGATCGTACGTTTGTTCACTCCTGCCGGAGGTTTGACCCTGCCCAACCAAGGCTCGTACAGTAGTACGAGGCGCTTGCCGCGTTTCGCCTCCGGCAATTTCTCCGAGCGTTCCCTGGAAGGTAGAGCTTTGACCCCGATTGATACTGTTGAAGGAACGGAATTGGCTGAACTGCAGCCCCAAGGCTCTGAGCACGATCACGCACCGGCACAAGGGCATGACCACAGCCATGCCCACGATCACGGCCCCTCGCTGAACCCGGAACTGATGCGGGAGATTAACGTTGAGGTTCCGGCCGATGAGGTGGAGAAGGCCTACAAGACAGTGGTAAAGCGTTACCAGAAGCTGGCGCGCATTCCGGGCTTTCGCGCGGGTAAAGTGCCGGAGTCGCTGGTGCGGACCAAATTTGCCAAGGATGTACGCCAGGAGGTGCTGGACACGCTGGTAAGAGACCGCTTCCGCACCTCACTTGAGGAGCAGAAGCTGCAGCCTGTCTCACAGCCGCAAATGACTGACCTCTTCCTAGTCGAAGGTCAGCCGCTGCGCTTTAAAGCGGCGTTCGAGGTGATGCCCGAGATCGACATTGCCGGCTACGATTCCGTGCGGGTGCAGCGGCCCGATGCGGCGCTCTCGGAAGACGAATATCAGGCGGAGCTGAGCCGCGCGCTCGAAAGCCACGCCACGGTGGAGACGGTCGAAGACGATCGTCCGCTGACCGACGGCGACTGGGCGGAGATTGAGTTCAAGGGCCAGATCAAGCCGCTTGCGCAGACCGTGACCGAGGATGGTGCAGCCAGCGCGGAGCCGGGAGAGAAACCTATCTCCGGCGAGGACGTGCTGGTTGAAGTTGGCGGCAAGAATACGCTGCCGGCCTTCAACGATGCCCTGCGTGGCGCAAAGCCTGGGCAGGAGATGTCGTTCGAGGTAACGTATCCGGCCGACTTCGGCGAGCGGAAGCTGGCGGGCCAGACGGTGGGCTACGACGTGACCGTCAGGGCGATCAAGCGGAAGACTTATCCGGAGCGCGACGAGGATTTTGCCAGGCAGCTCGGTAACTATGAGAGCTGGGAGGTCTTCGAGACGAAGCTGCGTGAACGTGCTGCCTTTCGTAAGAAGGAGGCGCTCGAAAACCGCGCCAAGGAGCTGATGCTGGAGCAGTTGATCGGCCGTATGCAGTTTCCCGTCCCCGAGTCGTTCGTCCAGCAGCAGATTGATGCGCGGCTCGACCGCGGCCTGCGCGCGCTGGCTCAGCAGGGTATGAAGGCGGATGAGATGCGCAAACTCGACTTCGCCCATCTCCGCGACCTGGAGCGCGAGTTGCTGATGCTGTCGATCCAGTCCCGGGAGCCGCTGGAGACGCTGCGCGCGCGACTGGAGAAGGACGGAGGCATCGGCCGCATCCGCGAGCAGATGTTGCGCGAGAAGGCCGGCACCGCTCTGTACGAGAAGCTCGCTTCGTAGTCACCCGTCAACCACTTAACATCAAGTAAGAAAAGAAAGAATGTGACATGGGATTAGTACCGATGGTCATCGAGCAGACGAGCCGGGGCGAACGCGCCTACGACATCTACAGCCGTCTGCTGCGCGACAATATCATCTTTCTGGGCACTCCGATCGACGACAATATCGCCAACGTCATCATCGCGCAGATGCTTTTTCTAAGCGGCGAAGATCCCGAAAAGGACATCCAGCTTTACATCAACTCGCCCGGTGGTTCGATCACGGCAGGCCTGGCGATCTACGACACCATGCAGTACATCAAGAACGATGTGGTCACGTTTTGCATCGGTCAGGCGGCAAGCATGGGCGCGTTCCTGTTGATGGCGGGCAAGAAGGGCAAGCGGTTTGCTCTGCCCAACTCGCGTATCCTGATTCACCAGCCGTCGATGGGGGGGTTAAGCGGGCAGGCCACGGATATTGACATTCATGCGCGCGAGATCCTGCGCATTCGCGAGATCACCAACAAGCTGATGAGTCAGTCGACGGGCCAATCGCTTGACCGGATTGAGCGCGATGTGGAGCGGGATTTCATCATGACCGCCGCGCAATCGAAAGAGTACGGCATCATCGACGACATCATCGATCGTCCACGCACATAAGCGCCGCAAAAATGCAAGAAGACAGGTCGTTTTAGGTGGCCTGTCTTTCTCTTTTTGGGCACCCTTCGGTGCACTGCCCAACGGGTCCGCTGTCTTTGTTACGGTGTAAACTAAGCATTGCCGGGTGGCGACACGAGGAGTAAGCGTACGCATGAAGACTTCACGAGGAACGGACGAATCATTACGCTGCTCTTTCTGCCACAAATCTCAGGATGCTGTGGCCAAGCTGATCTCGTCTCCGTCAGACTACCCCCGCGCCTACATCTGCGATGAGTGCGTTGCTGTCTGCAACTCTATCCTTGACGACGATCGCACGGAGGCGGCACCGGGTGCCGCACCCGCGCATCTGCCCAAGCCGCCCGAGGTCAAGGCATTCCTTGATGAGTACGTGATCGGTCAGGAACAGACGAAGAAGAAGCTTGCCGTTGCCGTCTACAACCATTACAAACGCATCCAGATGAACAAGACGCGCGGCGATGTCGAGTTGTCGAAGTCGAACATTCTGCTCGTGGGGCCGACCGGCTCCGGAAAAACGCTTCTCGCCCAGACCATGGCGAAGGTGCTGGATGTTCCCTTTGCCATTGTGGACGCAACCACGCTTACGGAAGCAGGCTATGTGGGTGAAGACGTCGAGAACATCATTCTTAAGCTGCTTCAGGCGGCCGAGGGCGATGTGACGCGCGCGCAGAGCGGCATCATCTACATTGACGAGATCGACAAGATCGGACGCAAGGACGAGAACCCCTCCATTACGCGGGACGTGTCGGGCGAGGGTGTGCAGCAGGCGCTGCTGAAGCTGCTTGAGGGTACGGTCGCCAATGTGCCGCCGCAGGGCGGCCGCAAGCACCCGCACCAGGAGTTCACGGCGGTCGATACGACCAACATCCTCTTCATCTGCGGTGGCGCCTTTGTCGGTCTTGAGAAGGTGATCGGACGGCGCATCGGCAAGAAAGCGTTGGGCTTCCGTGCGCTTTCGGACCCCAACGCGAAGGAGCCGGATGTTCTGCCGATCCGCGCGCAGCGCGATGCGGAACTACTCCGTCAGGCCGAGCCGCAGGACCTTCTGAAGTATGGATTGATTCCTGAGTTTGTGGGCCGGCTCCCGGTTCTCGGCATTCTGGACGAACTTGACGAGGCGGCGCTCATTGAGATCCTGACCAAGCCCAAGAACGCCATTTTAAAGCAGTACCAGAAGTTGTTCGACTACGAAGGCGTCAAAGTCACCTTTACCGAGGATGCAGCCCGGGCCATCGCCCGCGAGGCTCTGCACCGCAAGGTTGGAGCACGCGGCCTGCGCATGATCCTCGAAGAGCTGATGCTGGACCTGATGTACCATGTCCCCGGCAACAAGAAAATCAAAGACCTGATCATCACCGAGGCAATGGTCCAGAAGCGCGAAGCGACCTTGCCGGTGCTGCTGGAGAAGGCCGGCTGATTCGGTCTCCCGCGGTAAACCGCTTTATCGCTCCAGCATTGATCCAGCGCGTCGATCGAGCGCGTTGAGCCACTCTGGTTCACGTGATGTTGACGGTATCGGATTCCGTTTCATCACTTCAGGTATCGGCCCTGCACACGCATTACAATCACTGGAAGCCGCAAAGACCGGCTTGCATCGTAGCCGGTCTTTTATCGTCTAATTGGGGAGAATGATGACTAACCAACCAAAAGAAACGTTGAGCGGCTCGGTACGTAAGCTTCCGATGATGCCGATTCGGGATATGGTGATCTTTCCACATATGGTCACGCCTTTCGTGGTGGGCCGCGAGTCCAGCGTGCGTGCTCTCGAAGAGGCACTGACCGGCGATCGCAAGATCTTCCTTGCGACTCAGCACGACGCGTCCATCGACGAGCCGAGCGCCGACGACATCTATGCCACCGGCACTATCGGCAATATCGTCCAGAGTGTCAAAATGCCGGATGGCAACATCAAGGTGTTGGTGGAAGGCGTGGAGCGCGCCCGCGCCACGGCCGTCAACGACGAGGATGGCTTCTTCGTTGCGACGGTGCAGACCGGCAAGACACATCTCGAGATGACCCCTCAGATCGAGCAGATGATGTCGCGAGTCCACACTCTTTTCGAGCAGTACGTGAAGTTGCAGCAGTCGCTGAACTACGAGACCATGGCCGCCAGCGTTCGCGCGGATGAACCTGCGAAGCTCGCCGATACCATCGCGGCCAACCTACAACTCTCCATTGAAGAGAAGCAGCAGCTCCTGGATGTTTTTGACCCCGGCACAAGACTCTCCCGCGTCGCCGACATGCTGGACGTGGCCATTGAGAAGCTGAACATGGATCGCACCATCCAGTCGCGGGTCAAGCGGCAGATGGAGAAGGCGCAGAAGGAGTACTACCTCAACGAGAAGATTAAGGCCATTCAGAAGGAGCTTGGCCGCGGCGAGAAGTCTGAGTTCGACGAATTGAAGAAGAAGATTGAAGCCGCCGGCATGCCCAAGGATGTTCTTGAAAAGACGATGCAAGAGCTGAAGAAGCTTGAGGCGATGCCTCCCATGTCGGCCGAGTCGACCGTCTCGCGCAACTACATCGACTGGCTGCTCGCCGTGCCATGGAAGAAGCGCTCGAAGGAGATTCGCTCGATTGAACATGCCGAGCAGATTCTGAACGAAGATCACTACGGCCTGGAAAAGATCAAGGAGCGCATCCTCGAGTTTCTCGCTGTGCGCCAACTCGTCAAGAATCCGAAGGGTTCAATTCTCTGCTTTGTCGGGCCTCCGGGTGTGGGCAAGACCTCGCTGGGTATGTCGATCGCCAAGGCTACCGGCCGCAAGTTTGTGCGGATGTCACTCGGCGGCGTGCGCGATGAGGCCGAGATTCGCGGGCACCGCCGCACCTACATCGGCGCGCTTCCCGGCCAGATCATCCAATCGATGAAGAAGGCGGGCACGAAAAATCCCGTCTTTATGCTCGACGAGATCGACAAGATGGCGTCGGACTTTCGCGGCGATCCGGCCAGTGCCCTGCTGGAGGTACTCGATCCCGAGCAGAACACCTCGTTCCAGGATCACTATCTCGATGTCGAGTACGATCTCTCGAATGTGCTTTTCGTCGCCACGGCGAATGTTCTTCACACGATTCCAGGGCCGCTGCAAGACCGCATGGAGATTCTCCGCCTCCACGGCTACACCGAACTGGAAAAACTGGAGATCGCCAAGCAGTACCTCGTCAAGAAGCAGCGCGAAGGCACCGGTCTCACCGAGCAGCAGATCAGCTTCACGGACGATGCGCTGCGATTGCTGATCCGCGGCTATACCCGCGAGGCAGGCGTCCGAAATTTGGAACGCGAGATCGGCAATGTTTGCCGCAAAGTGGCGCGTCGCGTCGTCAAGAATGGTACGGAGCACGTTGAGGCGATCACGCCGGACGCCCTCGGAGAACTCTTGGGCGTCGCCAAATTTCGTGACTCGCAGGTGCAGGAGAAGAGCGAGATCGGCCTGGTTACAGGCCTTGCCTGGACGGAGGTTGGCGGGAGCATCCTCCAAACCGAGGTACAGGTGCTCGACGGAAAGGGTAAGCTGACGACGACCGGCCAACTCGGCGATGTCATGCAGGAGTCAGCGCAGGCCGCTCTCAGCTATATCCGCTCCCGGGCCCACCATCTCGGCCTGCCGAGAGACTTCTACCGGAATCTGGACATCCACGTGCATGTGCCGGAGGGTGCCATTCCCAAGGACGGCCCTTCTGCTGGGATCACGCTGGCAACCGCCCTGGCCAGCGCGCTTACCAAGATCAAGGTGCGCCGCGACATAGCCATGACCGGAGAGATTACTCTACGTGGCAAGGTCCTGCCGATCGGCGGTCTCAAAGAGAAGCTGCTCGCCGCGCATCGAGCTGGAATCTTCGAGGCCATTCTGCCTGAAGACAACCGCAAAGACTTTGCCGACCTGCCCGACCTGCTCAAGTCCACTATGAAGCTGCACTTTGTCGAGCAGATGGACCAAGTCCTGGCAATAGCCCTTGAAGAAAAGCTGCCGGAACTGACCGAAGAACTTCCCGAAGTACTCAGTTCGGTTATTCCTCTGGCACTTCCGACGTCCCAACCCTCTGCTCATCAATAAGCAACGCATGTGTAAACGGCCGGGCGTCTTTGCTCGGCCGTTTTGGATTGCGGAACGTGGTTGCTTAAGCCGCTCGCCGTCCACCCGTTACAAAATGCAGGATGATCGAGATTACAGCAAAAATCAACAAAAGATGGATGAGCATACTGCTCACGTGCATCATCGTAAAACCGCCCAGCCAGAGCACCACAAGAACAACCGCGAGAATAAGAAACATTGTGCTTACCTTCTTCCTGGGAGCTGCCTTAAAGTTTGCAGCTTACTCCGGTTGAGAGTTGCATGTCTAAGCGCGCGTTGCCTCATGCCTCGACTAAAAGTCGAAATCAAGGAGCCAATGATGAGACATCTTTCCGCTCCGACAAGTCATGACTCGTATCGATATACTCTGATGACATGAATAAAGAGGCTTCGACGATGCGAGGAGTGGCATTTGCCGTGACAGCCTTCCTATTGGGTGCAGCCGGTGCGCTCGCTCAGGGCGTGGTGGGCACCTGGCAGACACCCGCCGGAGGACTTGTCTCGATTTACAGGTGCGGTGCCCAGGTCTGCGCAACGGTCGTTCAACTTGACCGCAGAACGACCGACACAACCGACGTCATGAACCCGAAGGCGGAGCTGCGGACGCGTCCTTTATGCGGATTGGAGGTAGGCCGCGGCTTCAATCCGGTCGACGCCGCTCACGCCGAGGGCGGAGAGCTCTACGACCCCAACTCCGGCAAAACCTATCGCGGCTCCATGACGGCTGAGTCCGCCAATATGCTGAAACTCCGCGGTTATGTTGGAGTCAAGCTGTTCGGCAGAACTGAGACTTGGACGCGACCCGTTAATAGCCACGGGTCCTGCAACCGCTAGGCTTCCTTGTGTTACGCCGAGATCCGGCTCAGCCATGGAGCGCCGGCTGCGGTTGGACGACCTCGTACAGAGCACGCAGATTCTTCTTCAAGACTTTTCCTGTCCCCGTTTTGGGAAGTGAATCCACAAAGAGAACTGTTTTGGGACACTTGTAGTGAGTCAAGCAGGAACGGCTGAAGTCAATCAACTCCGCCTCGGTTGCCGCAGCGTTCGGCTTGAGCACTACGAGTGCCTTGGGAACCTCGCCCCAGCGCTGATCGGCGACTGGGATCACGGCGATCTCGAGCACCGCCGGATGGGCCAGCATCGCCTTTTCGACCTCAAGCGACGAGATGTTCTCTCCGCCGCTCACAATGATGTCCTTCTTGCGATCGACGATGAGGACGTAGCCGTCCGGGTCGATGGTGGCCATATCTCCCGTGCGGAGCCAGCCGTCGCGCAGCGCCTCCGCCGTCACCTCTGGCTGATTCCAGTAGCCCTTCACCCCGCCGCCACCGCGCGCGATCCGCGCGCCGACCGCGACGCCATCCTCCGGCAGCCACTCATCGTCCGCTCCGGCGATATGGAGCTCGACGCCGGGAAAGGGGTAGCCGGTCATCGCCTGGCCTACATAGCGCTGCTGATCGGTCCAGGCGAGTTCCGGCTTCATTGAAGAGTAGGTAAGGGCGGGCGAGGTCTCGGTCAGGCCGTACCCGGAGAAGCAGGTGCAACCGAAGGCTTGTTCCACCTCACGGATCAGTGTAGGCGAGGACGCCGCGCCGCCGATGACGATGCGCTGCATACTGCTCAGATCGTACTCTTTGATCTTCGGGTGATTGACGAGCACCGTAGCCATAAAGGGAACGGCGTTGAACTGGGTCACGCGTTCGGTCTCGATGTATTTGAAGATGGCGACCGGATCGAACGCCTCTACCATCACGTGCTTGCCTCCAAGCATCGTCAGAAAGTGGGCGATTCCCCAACCGTTGGCGTGGAACAAGGGGATCGTGTGCAACTCCACGGAACCGTTCGCAACGCCGAATCCGTGTGCGGTTTCAAGAGCGTGAAGATAGATGTTGCGATGCGTCAGCATGACGCCCTTGGGCTGCGCGCTGGTGCCGCTGGTGTAAAAGATCTCAGCGACTGCATCTTCGTCAATTTGGGTGATGTCGCAGCGGAACGGGGTTGCCGCGTCAATCCATTGATCGTAGTTCTTCGGCAACAACCAGTCAGCTGTAACTTCACCGTCAAGCTGACAGAAGATGCGGACCGACCGCAAGTGTGACCTGAACGAATCCACCAACGGCAGGAACTGTGGATCGATCAAGAGCATGCTTGCGCCGGAGTCCTCGAGAACAAACGTGAGTTCAGCCGCCGAAAGCCGAATGTTCAGCGGCAGCAGAATAGCACCCGCATCGAGGACGCCGTAATAAGCCTCGAGCAGCCGATGAGAGTTCGTCCCGAGAAAGGCCACACGTTCGCCCGGCTGAATGCCCGCCTGCCGCAATGCGCCCGCAAGCAGGGCGGAACGTTCCGCAAACTGCGTGTAAGTGAATCGATTTCCCCTGGAGACGATGGCGATGCGGCCAGCGTATTGGCGCTCCGCGTGGCGGAGAAATCGAAGCGGCGTAAGAGGGATATTCATCGGTGCGCTCCTGTAGACAATTTATACGGTGTGGCGGTCTTCGTACATTGAGTGCCGTGCATGCGCACCTGATCCTGTCATAGCCGGATGACGCCGGCCTGCCGCAGAGCAGACAAAGTTGGAAAGCCATCGACCGCCATCAGCAGATCGGCTTCGGCGAGCAAACTCCTTAGCACATGGACGACGCCGGCGGTGCCATCGAGTGCGAGACCGTAGGCATACGGCCGGCCGATGCCGACGGCGGCGGCTCCCATCGCAAGGGCTTTAACGATGTCGCTTCCGGAGCGCACGCCGGAATCAAACAGAACAGGCGTATTGCCGGATGCTTCGACGATCGCGGACAGCGTATCGATCGCCGCAACACCTCCATTTGCCTGCCGTCCGCCGTGATTGGAACAGTAGATTCCATCGGCGCCGGTGTCGATGGCGCGGCGCGCATCATCGGGATGGCAGATGCCCTTCAGGATTAATGGAAGCTTTGTGAGCGAGCGCAGCCACGGCATGTCAGCCCACGTAAGCACCTTGCCGAACGTCTGCGCCCATAGGCCGACCGCAGCGGGCAGGTCTTCCTCGGGAGATTTGGCGAGCAGGGCGCGAAAGTGAGGGTCGCTGAAGTAGTTTTGCAGAACATGGCCCCGCAACTGCGGAAAGTTGCCGCTGTTAAGGTCTCGCGGTCGCCATCCGGTCACCCAGGTGTCGAGCGTCACAACGAGCGCCTTATAGCCCGCCGTCTCCGCGCGGCGGACGAAGCTTTCAGCTACTTCTTTATTCTTCGGCGTATACAGTTGAAAGAAGCCCGGAGTGCCATCGAGCGCCTCGGCCACTGCTTCAAGGGGATCATTCGACAGCGTCGACGCGATCATGGGAATGCCGGTCAGGGCAGCTGCCCGCGCCACATGAAGGTCGCCATGGCCATCCGGAGTGCAGATGCCGAGCACACCGATAGGACTGAGGAAGATGGGCGCGGCGAGCTTCAATCCAAAGAGTTCGATCGAAAGGTCACGGACAGCGCAGTCCACCATCATGCGAGGAACCAGCCCCCAGTGGTGAAACGCCGCCGCGTTGCGACGTTGCGTAAACTCATCGCCACACCCGCCCTAGACATAGGAGAGCACCGAAGGAGGCAAGGCAGCTTGAGCTCTTTGTTCAAGGGAGTCGAAGTCTACTGGAAGCCGGGAGAGCACACCGCGCAGGCCGTCCCGATAGAGTTCATTCTGAAAATCGCCGTAGTGGGACATGCCTGCGTGCCGCCTTCAAATCTGTTGATCCGCCTGATGCGTGAGGAAGCTGGCTGACAGCGTGCTACGGAAAGCCAAGCCGGCTTGGGACTGCGCCGGTTCCGAGCGAGTGCGATTTGACTTAACTTATCAAGCGGTAAGATACTCGCCGCAGATGACCGCTGTCCAGCCGATATTCGGCTTCCGAGAACTCTCTGTGTTACAGCACAGACCAGGGCTAAGCGCGAAGGACACGACGGCAAACCCTAGACGGCGAACACACGCCAAGAGGTATCACAATGACTGCCGCAACGATCTCTGAGACCGTTTCCTCAGAAAAAACATCTTCCGCCTACGACACACTGCTCACGATTGACACGATGATCGGCGGGGTCGCGCACCCGTCAGCGTCCGGGCGATACGGCACGGTGTGGAATCCCGCGACGGGCGGACCGTACGCGCGCGTCAATTTCGCCGGGGTCGCCGAGATCGACCTCGCAGTGGCTTCTGCGAAGGCGGCTTTTCCCGCCTGGAGGGCGACTCCGCTTGCCCGGCGGTCCGAGGTCCTGTTCCGTTTGCGTTCGCTCATTGATGAGCAGCGCGAGGAACTGGCCCGCATCATCTCAAACGAGAACGGGAAGACGCTGGCGGACGCGCGCGGTGAGATCGCCCGAGGGATCGAGAATGTGGAGTTTGCCTGCGGTATTCCGAATCTGCTGCGCGGCGGCTACACGGAGCAGGTAAGCAACGGTGTGGACGTGTACCAGATTCGGCAGCCGCTCGGCGTGGTGGCGGGCATTACGCCGTTCAACTTTCCGGCGATGGTGCCCATGTGGATGTTTGCGAATGCGATCGCCTGCGGCAACACCTTTCTGCTTAAACCTTCAGAGAAAGTTCCTTCGGCCTCGCTGTTCCTTGCGGCTTTGGCGCACCAGGCTGGCCTCCCAGCAGGTGTGCTGAACGTGGTGCAAGGGGATAAGGTGGCCGTCGACCGGCTTCTCGCCCACCCGGACATCAAAGCGGTCAGCTTCGTCGGCTCGACGCCGGTTGCGCGGGTTGTGTATGAGACCGGAACCCGCAACGGCAAACGCGTTCAGGCGCTTGGCGGCGCCAAGAACCACATGCTGGTGCTGCCCGATGCCGATATCGACGCCGCCGCTGACGCCGCCGTATCCGCAGGCTATGGCGCTGCCGGCCAGCGCTGCATGGCCATCTCCGTAGTCGTGGCCGTAGGCGCGGCGGCCGACCCGCTCGTCGCCGCCATTCGGAAGCGGATCGCAGCCATCAAGGTCGGCCCGGGACTCGACGCGAACTCCGAGATGGGCCCGCTGATCACGCGCGAACATCGCGACCGGGTCGCCTCCTACCTCGACTCTGCATTGCAGCAGGGAGCGACGCTGGAGGTAGATGGCCGCACCGATCCCGCAAGCGGCGGGGACGGTTTCTTTCTGGGCGCGTCGCTGGTCGACCATGTTCAGCCAGAGATGCGCTGTTACACCGATGAGATCTTCGGGCCAGTTCTGTCGATCGTTCGCACGGACAGTTACGCAGAGGGCCTGCGCATCATCAACGAGAATCCCTATGGCAACGGCACGGCGATTTTTACCCGCGACGGCGGCGCGGCGCGGCGATTTCAGTTTGAGGTAGAGGCCGGCATGGTCGGCATCAACGTGCCGCTTCCCGTTCCGGTCGCTAGCTACAGCTTTGGCGGCTGGAAGTCTTCGCTCTTCGGTGACCTGCATATGTACGGGCCGGAAGGAATCCAGTTCTATACGCGCGGCAAAGTGGTAACCAGCCGCTGGCCTGACCCGTCGAGTAGTACGGTCGATCTTGGCTTCCCCCAAAATCGATACTCGGATCAGCGCGCGTTCAAGCCTAGGTGCATCCGGAGACATCCATGATCACTGAGATACGCATACCATCCCTATTGAAGATAGGGGGTGGAGCCTTCGCGGAAGTGTCCCCTTTATTGCTGAAACTCGGGTGCGGGCACCCTCTCATCGTGACTGATCCGTTCATGATGAAGAGCGGACTGGCAGAAAGGCTGCGCGCGCAGATGCGCGATGCGGGGCTGCCGTGCGCAATCTTTTCGGATACGCTGCCGGACCCGACATCGGCGGTTGTGGAGCACGGCGTCACCCTGTTTCTGGCCGGGAAACATGATAGCCTCGTCAGCCTGGGAGGCGGGAGTCCCATCGATACAGCCAAAGCGATCGGGATGCTGGCGAACAATGGCGGCAAGGTGCGTGACTACAAGTCGCCGAATGTCCCCGCCGTGGCTGGACCCAGGCATCTTGCCGTTCCAACGACAGCCGGCACGGGTTCTGAGGTGACGCGGTTCACGGTCATCACGGACGTCGAGACCGGGGAGAAGATGTTGATCGCCGGCGACGGTCTGCTGCCAACGGCGGCGGTTGTGGACTATGAACTAACAATTACCATGCCGGCCCGGTTGACCGCGGACACAGGAACCGATTCCCTGACGCATGCCATTGAAGCGTTCGTAAGCCGCCGAGCAAACCCGTTTGCGGATGCCTTCGCGCTGGCCGCGATGCAAACCATTTGGAAAGAGCTTCCCACGAG
>CAXTWP010000002.1:13428-27431 GCA_964247945.1 uncultured Acidobacteriaceae bacterium
ACGAGCCGGATAACCGGAAAGCTCGTGAGGCCATGATGCTGGCGGCGACACAGGCAGGAATCGCGTTTTCAAACGCAAGTGTCGCACTGGTACACGGCATGAGCCGTCCGCTGGGAGTCCACTTTCATGTGCCGCACGGCCTCTCGAACGCCATGCTGTTGCCTTCGGTGACCGCGTTCTCCGTCTCGGCCGCCCCAGAACGGTACGCGGTTTGCGCGCGAACGATGGGGCTAGCGGTTGAAGACAGCACGAATCAGCAGGCCGGAGAGGCGCTCGTCCGCGGCCTGTACGAACGCAATGCGGAGCTCAACGTGCCGTCGCCGCGGCAGTTTGGGATCGATCATGAGCGCTTTCTCGCCGCCATTCCCACCATGACAGCGCAGGCACTGGCTTCGGGCTCGCCTCAGAACAACCCTCATATTCCAACCGCGGATGAGATCGGCACGCTGTACCGGGAGATGTGGCAGTAGAGCAAGCTGCGCACTCTCGCCGGATGGCTGCCCAAATCCAACTCGCTAGCGGGCGAAACGTATGGAGCCGTCGTTTACCTTTCCGTACCGCATGGAGACCGAATCGCGAGCGAAGTTCTGTCGTAGCGTCCACGGCTTCCTAAGCCCCTGCTTGGGCAACTCGCTGATAGCGCGCTGCACATAGCCTGAGGTCAACCCGACCATGGGCTGCTCGCCGATCGTGCCCTCGATGAAGTTCGGAACGGCGCTGCGGAACTTATGACGGTCCATGTAGTTGAGGAGGCGGCAGACGTAAAGGCAGCTCAGCTCCGCCTTCAGCGTCCACGAAGCGTTTGTGTAGCCGATGGTCAGGGCGAAGTTCGGAATGCCGCTGAACATGGTGCCTTTGTAGTTGAAGGTCTTCCCCAACTCGACGCGTTTGTTGTCGACATGGACCTGAACTCCACTGATCAACTGCATGGTAAGTCCGGTTGCGGTTACGATGATGTCGGCTGGGAGTTCTTTACCGGAGGCGAGCCGTATGCCCGTCTCCGTAAAGCTGTCGATCGTATCGGTGACGATGGTGGCGTGGCCTTCGCGAATGGTTGTGAAGAGGTCGCCGTCGGGTACAAGGCACATTCGCTGATCCCATGGATTGTACCTGGGCGTGAAGTGCGTCATGTCGTAGCCTTCGCCAAGCGCCGCGCGCGCCCCTCCGATGATGGCTGCGCTCATCTTTTCGGGCGTCTTACGCGAGACGCGATAGAAATAGATGCCGAGCAGGATGTTCCGCCAGCGCGTAACGCGGGCCGCCCATTTGTTACCTAATTTCTTCCTGAGCTTTACGGCGAACAGATCCGTGCCGGGCCGCGCCACAATGTAGGTGGGCGAGCGCTGGAGCATGGTCACGTGGGCGGCGGTCTTCGCCATGGAGGGCACCAGCGTCACCGCGGTTGCGCCGCTTCCGATGATGACCACCTGCTTGCCGGCGTAGTCGAGATCCGCGGGCCAATGCTGGGGATGAACGATGCGGCCCTTGAAGCGATCAGCCCCGGCAAACTCCGGGGTGTGGCCCTTCTCGTAGCTATAGTAGCCGCTGCACATGAACAGAAACGAGCAGGTAAGCGCGGCGGGCTCACGCGACGGTCCGCGCTCCATCTCAACCGTCCAGCGCGCTTCCCCGGACGACCAGCTGACCTTCACGACGCGGGTGTTGAACTGGATGTGGCGATCAATGCCATACTCTTCCGCCGTCTCCTTCAAGTAGTTAAGGATTTCGGAGCCGTCCGCGATCACCTTATCGTTGGTCCAAGGTTTGAAGGAGAAACCCATGGTGTGCATGTCGGAGTCGGAGCGAATGCCGGGATAGCGGAACAGGTCCCAAGTGCCGCCGAGCGCGCTGCGGCCTTCCACGATGCAGTATGTCTTTTTAGGACATTGAACTTGAAGGTGATACGCGGCGGCGATGCCCGACAACCCCGCGCCTACGATCAGTACATCAACATGTTCCGGCATAGAAATCCTGTCTTTCGGGTAAACTTTGAGCCTCATGGGCCAGCCGTAGTGAGACTGAGAAGCCGGAGGCTAACCTTAGCTTTCTGAGAGAGGGTGAACCTGCCTGAAGGCTCTTTGGATGGCCAGACAGGTTGCGATTGATCCCAGCACTGCGCCGAAGATGGTCTTGAACAGCACAACGTTTGTAAGAGTAAGACCATTCGGAAAAGCACGCGGTAGCAGAAGTCCGTTTAGCGGTACCAGAACGCAGGTAAAGAGGATGCCTACGGCAAGCGACCACAGGTAGAGGTTGCCTCGAGCGGGTGATTGGCCGATGCCCATTGTCGGCAGGGTGCCCGCGCGATGACGCTGCCGCGAGATCAGCGCCGCCGCCATATAGCTGAGCGAAGCGACGAGAAACGTCTCCCCGATGGAGTCCCGGACCAGACCGACAGGGCCCGCGACCGGTATTCGACCTCGTCCGTGAAAAAGGAGCAAGGCCGCGGCACAGTTCAGGATACCGTTCACAACGCCGCTCCCGGTGCTCTCGACGATGACGTATTTCAGCGCCTTGCCATGCATGTTCACGTGCTCCTCGCTGAGCCATCGAACGATCGGGCCAGCCGGTCGTTTAGAACGCCATCTCCAGCCCGAAGCTGATCTGACGCGGAGGAGCGGCCGTCTTGAACGCCAGTGGGTCGCTTAGCTGCAGCGCCCCATTCGGCCGGAAGCCCTTCAGGTTATAAGGACCGTTCAGCAGGTTTACATTGCCCTCCGGCGTCGGAACGATCGCGGACGTTGTCACCCCCGCGGCATTGGTCGTGGCGGTGTTCGGGAAGATGTTCTGCACGCTGGTAAAGTTGGTATGGTTCAGGATGTTGGATGACTGCGCAATCAGGTCCAACCGGAACGGTGAATCCTTTTTCAGCACAATCCCGCGCGAGATCCGCATATCGAAGGTCGCATAGCCTGCGCCGATGCCCAGATTGCGGCCTTCAAGGTACGGCCGTGCTTCGTTGGTGTGCGACGAATTGCCATTGGACTGGGTTCCGCCTATGCCCGGGACCAGCTCCGTGAACGGCACCCCGTCGCGCACCTGAACGATCGGCGCGATCACAAAATTGGAGTAAAGGTTGCGCACGAGACGGTCGCCCGCATGGTGATTCGGGCTGGTATAGACGGCATTCGCCACCAAGCTGTTCTTGATGTTGAAGTCCGAAATCGCACGATCCAGATTCAGGAGGCCGGGACGAAATGGCGTGCTCTGCGAACTGAAATCGCTGACGTTGTCGATCGCCTTACTCCAGGTGTAGTTCACCTGAAACTGTAGCCCATGCCCGTACTTCTTCGTCAGCGAAGCCGTCAATCCGCTATACGTCGAATGACCCGCGGACGTCGTCTCATCGTTCTGCGTAATGGTACTGTTCGGTTCGCCATTGGTTGAGCCGGGTTTAGGAGCATATTGCGGACCCACGAACGGATCGGTGCCGGCAGCCGTGTTCTGGATCAGGTTGCCTTCTTGAATCTGCTGGATATGCACGCCCGCATAGAACACGTAGCCAAGCTCCACCGAAAGATTCGGAACCAGTTCCTGCGCCACGCTTGCGCTCGCTTGGATCGAGTACTGCTGCTTGAAGTTAGGGTCCACGGTAAAGAAGGCGCCGCCGACCTTTGTCGGCCCCGTAGGAATCACGTTGATGCCTACCGTGGCCAGCTGCGCCACCGTCAGTCCCGGGTTCGGATTTGCTGCGGTCGCTTCGCTCTTTTCCATTGCCAAGGCCCCTTCCAGCTGCGGGGCTGCGTTCGCCGCGGTGGTGACCGTCGCATAGACGTGGTTCGCCGAGCCATCCAAAACCGTCGAAGTAAAGGGAACGATAAACAACTCCGGAGCGGTAAACAAGCCGCCGCCGGCCCGCACGATGGTCTTTCCATTGCCGAACGGGTCCCATGCCGCGCCAAGACGGGGCGAAAAGAAGTAGCTCGTCGGGTAGTTGTTCGGGATGGGATCGTAATCGAAGCGACCTCCGTAGTTCAGCGTGAGATTACGCATCGCCTTCCAGGAGTCCTGCGCGTACACGCCGAAGGGTTTGCTGGTCGCGTTGTACTGCCCGTTCCCCGCGCCCTGCTCCAGTACGATCGGCAAGCCGATATTGTAAAGCTGCGAGCCGCTCAGGTTGGTGTTCGTGGGGCCGAGAAGCGGGTAGCCCTCCTGCAGGTTGAAGCCCGCGAACGTGGCTTGATATTGCGCGGGCACAAGGTCAATCAACGGAACCGCTCCATCCTCGAATTGATAGTCGCCGTTGAAGAGGAAGGCCTGGAAGATGTTGAACTGCACCGGTCGAAACGATCCCCCGAACTTCAGGTTGTGACTTCCTTTGGTCAGCGATAGATCGTCGTCGAATTGGTATTGATTCTGGCTTTGGTTATACGGTATGTCAAAGATCGTCCCGACCGTGCCCAGGCTGCCCAAGTCAAACTCCGCCCCGCCGCGCGGCGTGTTGTTGTTCGACGCATTGAACGGAACCACCTGCACCCGCACCGTGTTCACCAGGCTGGGGTTGAAGATATGGTTCCAGTTTCCGGTGATGGTATAGTCGCGCAGTTGCTGGAGCACCGAAGTAAACCGCGGCGTCCCGCCCGCACCGATGACCTGATTCGACTCCCGCGAAAGCGAGAAGCGCAGCGAGTAGGTGTTCTTCTCGTTCGGCGTATAGTCCAGTCGCGTGACCCAATTGTTGTAGCGTCCGTCCTGGCCCGGGGCCGCCTGCACCGCGCCGAGCGCGTTGCCGTCAAAGGTACCGCTGTCCGGCGCGACCAGATTGACAAACTGCGGGTTTGCCACCGGCACCAGAGCGCCCGAACCGATGATGCCGGCCGCCACGCCCGCCAGCACGGGGTTGCCGGTGGCTTCCGCCTGCGCAAGATAGCAGGCCTGCGTCACCGGGGCCGGGCAGGACGTGCCGTTGAAGCCGTTCGTCTGCGCCAAAAGCCCCTGGGCGGCCGCGGTGCCCAGCAGATTCACCGTGATGTTGCTGTCCAGCTTCTGACGCTCGTACGAGGTAAAGAAGAACAGCTTGTCCTTCTTGATGAACCCTCCCAGCGAACCGCCGAAGATGGCGCTCTGCTCAAACGGCTTGGTACCGGCCGTCGGACCATAGCTGTTGAAGTAATTGGCCGCGTCGGTCGACTCGTTGTGGAAGTATCCAAACGCACTGCCATGGAACTTGTTCGTGCCGCTCTTGGTGATCACGTTGATCGCCGAACCTACCGTAAACCCAAACTCTGCATTGAACGAGTTGCGGTTTACCTGGAACTCCTGCACGGAATCCTGCGGCACATGAGCCACGCGCGGCGCGCCCGATCCATAGTCGTTCTCGCCGCCGTCAATCGTAAAAAGGTTGCCGCGTCCATTACCGCCGCCAAACGAGGCTCCCGACGACTGGTAGCCGGTTCCTACGTTGGGGTCCTGGATCGAGGGCGCGTTTGAGTCCACCACGCCCGGCAGCGTAAACAGCTGCTGCGCGAAGTTGCGCGAGAGATTCGGCAGATTGACCTGCTGCCGCTGGTCGATCGTGTTCGCCTGCTGGGTCTGCGCCGCATCGATCAACGGCGATGCGTTCCCTGTAACCTCCACCACCGTGTTGGCGCTTCCGACGTTCAAATGAGCGTCGTATGCAACGGTCTGGCCCACCGAAATCACGACCTCCGCCGCGACCAGTTTGCTGAAACCGGGGGCAGTTACCTCAACCGAATACGACCCGGGGTTGAGCGTGGGAGCCTCATAGGTTCCATCGGGGCCGGTCTTGACCGTGCGGATCTGATCAGTCCCCGTATTCTTCACCAATACGGTCGCGTTCGGAATCAGAGCACCCTGCGCATCGGTTACGGAACCGCGAAGCGTTCCGGTGGAGGAACCGGATTGCGCGAAACTCGTGGACACGGCGAGGAACGCCAACAAGACTGGAAGGAGCATTTGGATGAGAGCACCGCGAACACTTGTCACAGCCGCACCCTCTCTACCGCGTGCGTTCGATTTTGATGCCGACCCGCTCAAATTCATGGATTCCATCCTCGTGCTTCGTGGAGATATACACATTGCATGCGCCCCTTCACGTCACCGTGCAAGGCGATGTTCCGGCTCTTCCTTACAGTAGCGTCTCTTCGAGTCGCTTTTGTTACGTATCCTGTCGCAACTCATGAACGACCGTGAATCTAGTCCATTTCGGTAACTCTAGTCAACACTAGCTTTTCTAATGTTCACTAGATGTGTCAAAATGCTTGCTGGCAAGAGACTTTGGTAAAGAGGCCGGTTCAGCGGTTCCCATGGCGACATCCAAGTTGAGAGCCCGAAAGAACGTATCGAACAGCCGCAAGTCAGACAAACGGCGCGCCGAAATCATTCGTGCGGCCATTCAAACGATCAACGCCAAAAGCTACGCGCAGGCCACTATGATCGACATCGCTGCGGCCGTCGATCTTCGCGACGCCACGCTCTACCACTACTTCCACGACAAACGGACGCTTGCCTATGCCTGTCACCGCAGTTCGCTCGAGAGGGCACAGCGTCTGCTGGAGGCTTCGGACAAGTCGCCGGGCACCGGCTCTGAAAAGCTGCGGCACTTCATCGCCGGCATGCTCGCGGATTCGAGGGACAATGGCGCGCTGCTCTACCTGGGCGATTACTCGTATCTCGACGCGGTTCAGCGGAAAGCCGTCAAACAATGGATTGACCGTCTGAAGACGATCCTGATCTGCTTTCTCAAGCAAGGCATGGCCGACCGCTCCATCGTCCCATGTGAACCGGAGTTGGTGGTGGAGCTTCTGCTGGGTATGCTCATTTGGCTTGGCAAATGGGTTTCTTCGATGGAAGGCCTAACATTGGAACGGCTGATGGATGCAATTGAGGTCTTCGGGCTAAGGGGCTTGAGCGCCGGCTCGGACATTGATAACCGCGCCGCGACCGAGACGGATACCACCGGCCGGGACAGCGCAAGAACAGAGTGGAAACGAGGGACAAATGAAGACGCTGCAGTTTATAGAGATCGGTAAGCCGTTGCAGCTTGCGGATGTCGCAAGACCCGGCGCATCGCCCGGAGGTCTGGTCTTCAAAGTCAAGGCCTGCGGCATCTGCGGATCGGACCTGCACGCCGTCGAGGTCCCCGGCCTGCTGCATCCGGGAAGTACGCTGGGGCATGAGTACTCGGGTGAGGTGGTCGAGGTTGGGCCGGGCTGCGAGGGCTGGCAGATCGGTGATCGCCTGACGGCTGTCCCCGCCCGTCCCTGCGGCGCTTGCCCGGAGTGCCGGGCCGGCCAGTACGGGCAGTGCAGTCAGATCATCGCGCAGGGGTTCGATCCCCGGATGCCGGGCGCGTTCGCCGAATACTCAACGTGCATGGCGGGCCTGGCCGTAAAAATATCGGACACACTCTCGGACGACGAGGCGGCGACCATCGAGCCGATGGCCGTCGGCCTGAACGCCTGGAGGACTGCCCAGATCGAGCCGGGCGCGAGCGTTCTCATCCTGGGTGCCGGCGTGATCGGTCTGGCCGTGGCGAAGTGGGCGCAGTTCTTCGGAGCCGGCGACATCGGCATCAGCGAGATGGTGCCGGCGCGCCGGTCACGGGCGGAGCGCGTCGGCTTCGACCTCATCATCGACGCGGCAAAACACGCGAATCCGGTGGCGGAGTTCGAGAGCCGGACAGGACGTAAGCCCACCGCGATCTTTGAGTGCGTCGGTCGCCCTATGATCGACAAGATGATCGCGATGGCGCCCACCCAGACGCAACTGGTGATGGTCGGGACAGGCATGCAACCGGAAAACTTTACTGTGGTCTCGGCCGCCTTGAAAAGGCTGCGCATGACGTTCCCCTTTGCGTATGTGCCGGCCGATTTTCACTTCGTCCAGCGAATGATGACCGCGCGCCGGGTCTCGGTCGATCATCTGATTACCGACACCGTGAATCTGGACGAGGCCTCAGCGATGTTTGCGCTGCTCGGCAAGCCGAACGATCATTGCAAGGTGCTCATCAAGCCTTAAGCGTGACCAAAATCGAAACCCGCGCGTCCCCTCGGCACCAACATTGTACGGTCACAGACTGGAAGGTTGAACGATGAGTGAAAGCACTTTGATAATGCGGCCTCCACAACGCTTTGCCCACGCCCTGAAGCGTCATGGCGTGGAATACCTCTTCGGCCAGAGTAATCCGCCAGGCATCACGCTCGCCGCCGGCGATCTCGGCATACTCCAGATTGGCTACCGCCAGGAGAACGCCGGCACCTATATGGCCGACGGTTACGCGCGCGTGAGCGGCAGGGTTCCGGTCGTCACCGCGCAGAACGGTCCCGCGGCCACCTTGCTCGTGGCGGGTCTGGCGGAGTGCCTGTCCGCGTCCGTGCCGATCGTGGCGCTGGTGCAGGATGTCGGTCCCGGAACCCAGGATCGGAACGCCTTTCAGGAGCTCGATCAACTGGACCTCTTCAAGGGCGTAGCCAAGTGGATTCGCCGGGTCACGACCGCCGACCGGATTGAAGACTATGTCGACATGGCCTTTACGGCCGCCGCCAGCGGACGTCCGGGGCCCGCGGTGCTGCTGGTTTCGATGGAGTTGCTGATGCAGGCCGAAGCGCAGTCCGTGCCGTCGCGCAAAGCGCAGCTAGGCATGTACCCGCTGGACCGGAGCCAGCCGGAGCAAAGCCGGATCGTTCAGGCGGCGGAGATGCTCGCTAATGCTAAAGCGCCCATCGTGTACGCCGGCGGAGGCGTCATCGGGTCGAGAGCGCAAAACGAACTGCGGGAACTGCAGGAACTCGCACACCTGCCCATAGCTACCAGCACCATGGGTAAGGGCGGCGTGGACGAGACGCATCCTTTGTCGATGGGTGTGATCGGCTACTACATGGCGACCCGGGGCATGGCGAAGTTCGTCAAGCCGATGGTCACGGATGCCGATGTGGTCCTGCTTGTCGGGAATCGCACCAACCAAAACGGAACAGACTCCTGGAAACTGCTCCCAAAAGATGCGGCCTACATTCATATCGACATCGATCCGATGGAAATCGGTCGCAACTACGAATCGTTCCGGCTGCAGGGCGACGCCAAGGTGACCCTTGCCGCGTTGAACGCTGCTCTCGCTAATCAGGACTTGACCCGGCGGTACGCCGCGCGTGCGGCCGTTGAGAGTGCCCTGGCGTCAGCGCGCGTAAAGCATCAGGAAGAAATTGCCGGCGTGACGCAATCGGACGCATCGCCGATTCGTCCGGAGCGCTTTATGGCCGAGCTTGAAAAGCAGTTGGCCGACGATCACATCATCGTCGCGGACGCCAGCTTTTCGTCGATCTGGGTGGCCAACTATCTGACCGCGAAGTTCAACCGCCGCTTCATCACGCCGCGAGGCCAGGCCGGCCTGGGCTGGGGCTTTCCGCTGGCCATGGGAGCGCGGCTAGCCAGTCCCAGCCGGCCGGTAGTCTGCGTGGTCGGCGATGGCGGGTTTGGGCATGTCTGGTCGGAGCTCGAAACGGCGCGCCGCCACGGCATCAAGGTCGTAATCGCCGTGATGAACAACAGTGTGCTTGGCTACCAGAAGCACGCCGAGGATGCCGGGCTGGGACGTCATACCAACGTCTGTGACTTCGTCGCGGTCGATCACGCCGCCGTCGCCGAGGCTTGCGGCGTCCAAGGGATTCGCGTCGAGCGCGCGAGCGATGTTGCTGGGGCCATCCGGGAGGCGTTCGCGGCGGACGGTTCGGTGCTGCTCGACATCATCGCCGATCCGAATGCCATGCCGCCGGTTACGGCATTCACAACCCTGCCGAACTACTAAGAGACGCATCCAGCAAGTTGAATTGCAACAGGAGAGACACCGTGGAAGTTCCAGCGCACTTCAGTCTTCAGGACAAATCGATCTTCATCACCGGCGGTGCCTCCGGCATCGGGCTCGGCACCGCGGAACGCTGCCTGCAGGCGGGGGCGCGGGTCGTGGTGGCTGACCTCAATCCGCCGCCCGCATCGGTTCTGGATGCCGGCGGCATTTATCTCAAGGTCGATGTGACCGGGCGCGAGCAGGTGATCGACGCCCTCGATCAGGCCGAGACGGCCATCGGCAAACTCAACGCGATCATCCACAACGCAGGCAAGCCCGGCAATGGCAAGCACATTACCGACTCCGACGAGGACGTCTTCGACGGTGTCGTCAACCTGAACCTCTACGGAACCTACTACATGCTGAAGTATGGTCCGGCCCACATGCATGATGGCGGCTCGATCGTCTTGACCGCGTCGGTGGCCGGTCTCCAGCAAAACGAAGGATTCTTTGACTACAGCGCGACCAAGGCGGCCACCATCAGCCTGGCTAAGACCTCCGCCGTGGAGCTCGGCCGGCGCGGCATCCGCTGCAACGCCGTGGCTCCAGGCCCGGTCAAGACGCCGATGCTGCCGCCGACCCACATCCTGAACGACCTGGCGAGGAATCTCTCATCCCTGGGACGGATCGCCGAGATCGACGATCTCATCGGGGTGTACCACTTCCTGGTCAGCGACGAAAGCCGCTACATCACGGGCCAAACCATCATTGTGGACGGCGGGCGCCTGGCCGGCTTCCGTACCGAGGTCCTCGGCCGCCTGGCTGGTTCGTCGTCGAGCTGACGGGGGAGACTGGAGCAGATCGAACGCACGATCTGCCTCGCCTTTATAGTGAGTAAGCTGCCAGGCGCAGCCTAGCCGCTGGGAACCAAACCCACCAGGTCCGCCGCATGTTGCCCGTGCGAGACGAACGAATCGAAGTGAGGCCCGTCGCCTCGCACGACGACGCCGCGCTGATTGGAGAATTCGCGGAAGCCATCCAAACCGTGATGCCGGCCCATGCCGCTCATCCCGACGCCGCCGAATCCCAGATCCTTGAGACCCGCCTGGATGGCTGCCACATTGACCGCCGCGCCTCCCGAGAGGGTCTCATTCAAAACGTGATCGATGGCCGGCACGTCGTCACCCATGACGTAAACGCCGAGTGGACGATCGCTGCCATTGATGCGCCAGATGACGTCCTCCACCGCATCGTAAGGAATGATCGGAATGATGGGTCCGAAGATCTCCTCCTGCATAATCCGGAGGTCCTCCGGTGGGTCAATTACGAGTGAGAGGGGCATCTGTCGGCTCTGCCGATCCACCTTGCCGTCGGCCTCCAGCGTCACGATGCGCACGTTCCGTGCCTCGGCCTCTGCGAGCATCGCCGTAATCCTATCCAGGTGCCGGTCCGAGATGATGCCGGTGCAGGCCTGCGACCGAGCGTAGCCGGGCATCGCCGCCGCCATAAACTCGGTAGCCATGCGCGCAAAGTTATCCAGCTCCGCTCGCGGTACAAAGCAATGATCCACCGAGACGCACATCTGTCCGTTCTTGACGCTCTTGACCCCAACCACCGTGTTGACCAGGTCGGGGGTAACGCTGCCGGGCAGAAAGACCGCCGGGCACTTACCGCCGAGTTCCAGCGTCACCGGAGTAAGGTTCTGGGCGGCGGCGGCCATGATCTGCTTGCCCACGTTGGAACTGCCCGTATACAGCAGGTGATCGAATGGCAGGGCGCTAAAGGCGCGCGCCAGTTCCAGGCCGCCGACGGCGACGTAGGCGAGGTCTTCCGCGAAGTGCTCCGAAATCATCTTGTGCATCAGGGCGGAGGACGCCGGGGTAAACTCCGAGGGCTTGAGCATAAAGCGGTTGCCGGCCGCGATGATATCCACCATCGGCCCAATGCCGATCTCAAAGGGAAAATTCCAGGGAGCGATATTGCCGACAACCCCCTTGGGCTGGCTCTTCACAAAGGCACGCAGCGCACCCTGGTAGGCCGGATCAACCTCGCGCGGCATGGGCCGCATCCACTCTTCCAGATGAGCGATGGCAAACCGGGACCGCGCAATAACCGGCTGCACTTCGAACGCGTCGGCGGCGGCAGTAGAGTGCGCGCCAAAGTCCGCGCTCAGCGCCGCATAGATGCGCTCCGTATTCGCTTCCATCATCGTAATGATCCGCTCGAGCCGTTCGCGGCGGACGGCAAGGGTCGGCAACCTGTCCGCGGCAAAGGCGCGGCGTTGCGCCTGGAAGGCCGACTGCATGGTGCGCATTGCTTCCGCGTCTTCGGAGCCGGCCGGAGCCGTGGTCGTCTTTTCCGCTTCCAATAGTGCCATGGATTCTCCCTTGTGCGGGCATCAGTCACTCTGGTGAGGGCTGGCCGGCTGCGCCAGATTTTCAAGTGGGAACTTGAAAACGCTGGATCGCGGATGATCCTAGCAGATTGCGGCAACGAACGGCAACGCACGTCCGCAAGCACACGCGTCCACTAAGGGCGGTTGCGCCCCAGCCGGTCATGGCTGGCGACCCAGTCTCCGCGAACGATGGCGCTCGAGAGCGAGATCTCCCCCGCCAGCACGGTTGCGGCGCAGATCTCCGCAAACTTGTTCGCTTGTCCCGTGCCATAGCAGCCCAGCAGGTCCAGGCACTCGCGCTGCGTTGCCAGTCCGGTCCCTCCACCGTAAGTCGCTACGATCAACGATGGGATGGTGATGGACCAGTAGTAATCCCCCTTGGGGTCCACCTGTGCATAGACGATGGCAGCCTGCGATTCAGCAACATTGGCGACGTCCTGACCCGTCGCAATGAACAGCGCGGTCAACCCGTTCGCGGAATGCGCCCCGTTATTGGACGAACCCGCCATGAAGGCGCCGGCCTGCGAGATCTGACGGACGTGAAACAAAGTCGCCGCGTCGACACCCAGGATGCGCTTCAAAATCTCATCCGGTATGGTCACCTCGGCGACCACGCGTTTGCCGCGCGTCTCGATCGTGTTCATCTGTGAATGTTTCTTGTCCGTATCGATGTTGCCCGAGAGCACGAAACGAGGACCGGCGGGATGATTCGCCTGAATCCACCGGCAAGCCGCGAGCGTCGCCTTACCGACCATATTCTGCCCGGCTGCGTCGCCGGTGGTGTAGTTGAAACGCAAATAGAGCAGCCGTCCCAGAATGTATCGACCTATTGCAACGAGTGTGCCGGCGGAGGTGGTCGCCTCGGCGGTTTGCCGAATCTCCGCAAGATGAGCGTCGATCCAGTCGCTTAAACACCGAGCCTCCAGCGCGTCGTTGAGCTCGAACACCGGCGAACGCTGCATGCTGTGCTTGACGACCGTAACCTTCACGCCGCCGCACTCGGTCAGCACGCGCATGCCTCGGTTGTAGCTCGCCACCAGCGTACCTTCGGTCGTGGCCATCGGGATATAGAAGTCACCGCGCGCATGTTCGCCCAGGATGCGCAGAGGACCCGCGAGGCCGAGCGGCACCGGCGCGACACCCGGAAAGTTCTCAATGTTTACGGGCAGCACGTCCGGCGCGAACGAGTATTGCGCCACATGCTCCAGACGGCAGCCGGTACGCTCCTCCACGAAGGCGCGCCGCAGCGCCGCAGCCTCGCGGGTGTAGTCGTCCTTCTTGTTGCGCGGTATGGGCGTGCGTTCCGGATTGTTCGTCTTCATCGCCTGCTAGCGTACCATGCAGAAAAGAGATTGGAACCGGGGGGAGCGCAGGATCACGCGATGGCGGAACGCAACAAATATAGGCATTTTGTACCCCTCGCCACGCGCTGGCGCGACAACGACCTCTACGGTCATGTCAACAACATCGAGTACTACGGCTACTTTGACACAGCCATCAATCTGTACCTGATCCGGCATGGCGGCTTGGATATTCATGCGGGCGCTCTGATCGGCGTATGCGCGGAATCGCACTGTAAATTTGTATCGGAGCTTGCGTTCCCGGAGACCGTCGAAGCAGGGATAAGGGTCGAGCATCTCGGCAAGAGCAGTGTCCGGTATGGTATCGGTCTGTTTCGCGATGGGAGCGATGCCGCGGCGGCGGAAGGATGGTTTGTCCACGTCTTTGTGGATCGTGGGAGTCGCCGGCCCGCTGCCCTGACACCCGTTTTGCGCGCCGCGCTCGAAGAGCTGTGGACGGGTGTTGCGTCATGAAGGTAAGAGCCGCGGTCCTGCATCAGAGCGGTCTGCCGCGGCCCTATGCGGA
>CAXTWP010000002.1:27441-29664 GCA_964247945.1 uncultured Acidobacteriaceae bacterium
ATCGCACCCACTCGCGATTGAAACGGTAAACCTAAGCGCTCCGCGCCGGGGTGAAGTGCTGGTGCGGGTCCTCGCCGCCGGCCTCTGCCACTCCGACCTGTCGGTGATCGACGGAGCACGGCCGCGTCCTCTGCCGATGGTGCTCGGCCACGAAGCTGCCGGTGAAATCGTCCAGCTTGGGGAGGCAGTGGAAGGCCTCGAAGTGGGTGACCGTGTGGTCTTTGCCTTCGTGCCCGTCTGCGGGCATTGCCAGCCATGCGCGACCGGCAGACCCGCCCTGTGCGAGCCTGGGGCCGCGGCCAACGCCGCCGGAGATCTGCTGGTAGACGGCCGCCGCTGGACCGACACCGAGGGCATTTCCTTAAGTCACCACCTGGGGGTCTCCGCCTTCGCCGAGTATGTCGTGGCCTCGGTGCGCTCCATCGTCAAGATCGACCGCGAGCTCGCTCCGGAGATCGCCGCGCTCTTTGGCTGCGCGGTCCTGACCGGGGTTGGCGCGATCGTCAATACGGCCAAGGTGGCTCCGGGGGAGAGTGTCGCCATCTTTGGCCTGGGAGGCGTGGGTCTGGCGTCGCTGCTCGGGGCACTCTGCTCGGGAGCCTATCCGATCGTCGCCGTCGATGTGAATTCCGATCGGCTGGCGCTGGCGGTTACGCTCGGAGCGCACCACGCACTCGATGCTCGGTCGCCCAATCTCGTCGAGGCTTTACGAGAGGCCATCCATGGCGGCGTTCACTACGCGCTCGAATCCGTCGGCAACGAAGCTGTCCTGGCCCAGGCCTATGCGGCCACCCGTCGCGGCGGAACGACGGTGAGCGTCGGCTTGCCGGCTCCCGACAAGCGGCTGAGCCTGCCCGTCGTCAGCCTGGTCGGGGAAGAGCGCACCCTCAAGGGTTCCTATATGGGATCTTCGGTGCCGTCGCGCGACCTGCCGCGCTTCATCGCGCTCTACCGCGCCGGTCTGCTCCCGGTCGACCGCCTGCTGACCCACCGCCTCCGGCTGGAAGACATCAACGGCGGCTTCGACCGGCTGGCGCGCGGAGAAGCCATCCGGCAGGTCGTCCTCTTCGACCAGTAGCCTCCCGTTTTCCTGAATCACTTAATTCCCGAACAGAATGGATCAGTATGAATGATGGCTTGATACGAGTGTCGGGCGCTTGCGGCAGAATCACCCTGAACCGCCCTCGCGCCATCAACGCCTTGAGCACGACGATGGTAAGCGAGATACATACCGCGCTCCTCGAATGGGCTCAAGACGCGCAAATTCATTTCGTACTCGTCGACGGCGCGGGCGACCGCGGACTCTGCGCGGGTGGCGACATCCGCGCCCTGTACAACGCCATCGTGGCCAACCAGCGTGACCTGGCGACGGACTTCTTCCGTGAGGAGTACCGGCTCAACTACTTCATCGCACGTTATCGGAAGCCGTACGTGGCTTTGATGAACGGCCTGGTGATGGGGGGCGGTATCGGCATCGCGAGTCATGGGTCGCACCGTGTCGTGACCGAACGCTCACTGCTCGCCATGCCGGAGACCGCCATCGGCTTCATTCCGGATGTCGGCGGCACCCATCTCCTCGGCATCGCGCCCGGCGAGATGGGCACCTACATGGGCCTTACCGGCAGCCGCATAGGCCCGGCGGACGCCATCCTCTGCGGCCTGGCAGACACCATGGTGCGCGCCGAGGACCTGCCACGCCTCACGCTCGATCTCGAAGCATGCTCGAGCGTCTCTGCAATGGAGCAGTGTTTGCGGGAGTACTCGGCCCCGCCGCCTCCGGAAATGACGCCTGCGCGACGCGCCTGGATCGACGGGTGCTTCGCCGCATCCGCGGTGGAAGCGATCATGGTGGCCCTGCTTGGACATCCTGACCCTGAAGCCCAGGCATGTGCGGAGGAACTCCGGAAGATGTCTCCCACGTCCCTCAAGCTGACCCTGAAGGCACTGCGAGACGCTAGGAGTGCCGACAACCTGGCAGCGGCACTGAGCCAGGAGTTTCGCCTGGCTCAGGTGTGCGGAAAAGGACATGACCTGGTGGAAGGCATTCGGGCCGCGATCGTGGATAAGGATCGCAACCCGAAGTGGTCGCCCGCAACGCTGGAAGAAGTGACGCCGGACATCGTCGAAGCGCACTTCAACGATCCGGGTAGGGAACCTCTAAACCTGGCCCTTGCCTAGCCGTGCGCGGACCTCAGCTCGTCAGTCCAGAATCTGCTTGGCAAT
>CAXTWP010000002.1:29674-32881 GCA_964247945.1 uncultured Acidobacteriaceae bacterium
TGGTAGCGAGCTGCATGTTCGACGTTCCTTCGTAGATGCGGCCGATCTTTGCGTCTCGAAAGAGCTTCTCGATCGGGTAATCTTTCACGAACCCGTAACCGCCGAACAGCTCCACGCACTCGCTTGCGACATGTTCCGCCACCTGCGAGACGAAGTATTTTGCCATGGCAGCTTCCTTCACAAACGGCTGTCCCGCGTCTTTGCGCCGAGCCGCATCGTAGACCATCAGTTTGCAGGCCTCGATCTCCGTAGCCATTTTGGCGAGCGAGAACTGTACCGCCTGGAACTCCGCCACCGGCTTGCCGAACTGGCGTCGCTCCTGTGTGTATTTGAGGGCGTGGCCCAAAGCTCCCATCGCCAGGCCGAGCATCTGCGCGGCTATCCCGATGCGACCTTCGTTCAACGTGTTGATGGCGATCTTGTACCCTTTGCCGATCTCGCCGAGGACCGCCGAAGCCGGCACACGGCAATCCGAGAACAACAGCTCACAGGTCGAGGATGCCCGGATGCCAAGCTTGTCTTCCTTCTTGCCGACTGTGAACCCGGGGGTATCGCGGTCGATCAGGAAAGCGGTGATGCCCTTATAGCCGATCGATGGATCGACCGTGGTAAACACGATGAAAAGACCGGCTTCCGCAGCATTGGAGATCCAAAGTTTGCTGCCGTTCAGGATGTAGTCGTCGCCGTCCCGGCGCGCCGTCGTCTTCAAGGCGAAGGCGTCCGAGCCCGAATTGGCCTCGCTCAGCGCATACGAGCAGATCGTGTCCGCGACAACGTGCGGCAGGTACTGTTCCTTTTGCGCGGAGGTGCCGTAGGAGAGAAGCGCGTTCACCGTCAGCGTATTCTGAACATCGACCATGGTGCCGACCGCAGGATCGACTGACGATATCTCCTGTATGGCAAGAATGGAATCGAAGAAAGACCCTCCGCCGCCACCATACTCTTCGGGCACCTCAATCCCCATCAGGCCCTGATCAAACAGCTTTTTGATCAAACCGGAATCCATCTTCTGCGTCTCGTCCATCGAGTGAGACAGCGGCGCAATCTCTTTGCGGGCAAACTTCTGCACGGATTGCTGGAGAAGCTGTTCGTCTTCTCCCAACACGCTGAGCGGAAGATGGGTTTGAAGCGCTTCCAATTCCTGGATCATGGGTTCTACCTCGTCAGTTCATGCAGACCACTTTATTCTACCGCTCGGTCAATTACATAGTCCCGGCTACTTGCTGTCAACGTCGCGGTCAGGCCTTCCAGCCGCCCTTCAACTTTTCGAGCAGTGCAGCGACGCAGGGACGAAATGAGACGCAATGGTTCTACAGGCGCTTGAAGATCATTTGTGCAGAGATGTACAAGTAGGCCTTATCTCGGTAGCTCATCAAAAGTCCCCGCGGAGGCTCTTAAGTCTTGCGAGTTAAAGGAACCTATGGCCTGCACGTAGCCGCGCAGACGAGAAGCATCATAATGAGGTGCGATGCCCGCGAGAATGAGCATGGACACGCGGCTCATAAATCTGGCATAGCGTGCCGACGCGAGCTCCCCGTTTCGGGATTTGGCGGCCTCAAGAATTCCGCGAAACTCCGGACCGCCTGAGTACATTGAGGGCAGATTTTCCAAAGTCGTCTTGCGATGCCGCTGAGCATCGTCCATCAGACGATCGATCATCGACTGGATTCTTCGCCCCGTGTGGCGAACGATGGTAAGGGTGAAGTCGCGGTATCCTTCTTCCCATTTAAGCCTGTCCGTCGCAGCTGTCTGGTCCATCAATTCGACACAACGCCCCAGATGCTCGATCTCATCATCGCTCAGAAAAGGTACGCTGACTCGAATCGCCAGCGTAATCTCGGCGAGTTGCAAGCTCAGGACAGCTTCGAGGTCGGAAATATCAAAAGCGGCGATGCTGAACCGCTGATTGGCGCGAGCGACGACAAACTGGTCCTGCTGCAGTCGCCGCAGCGCTTCGCGGACAGGACCACAGCTGGTGCCGGACGCCTTTGCGACCGCGAGTTGCGACAGCGAGGTTCCTGGCAAAAGCACACCGTTCAGGATATCCGTCCGCAGCTGGTCATAGATGATTTGCACCATATTGCCAGCCCGCTTCTTGACTGCCGTTTTCACTGTTCTCCTTGGGCTTCTGCTCTCGATTGTAAAGCACTGTTTGCAGAGCACCAACCGTAATGGCTCCTGGTCCCCGATGGTTTGGATTGGTTGATCTCAGTCATATTTCCTACCCGGTCATCGTCAGCGCGGGATCACAGCGCCTCACCTTGAAGACGAGGAAAGAGGGTAAGTGCGGTTCCGTTCCAGATTTTTTGTTTTTCTTCTTCCGAGATACCGGTGAACGCAGAGAAACGCTGCAAGGATGGCTGAATGATTGCGAACGGCAGAAACGGGTAGTCGAAGCCAAGCATGAGCTTGGAGCACGGCACAAATTTCGTGGCCGCAGCGAGTGGTGCGTCCGCCAAACAACTTGTAAGGTCGAAGTAGAACGTCTAGGTCTTCCGCAATTTCATCCCTGCTCCTGCTCTGCGGCAGCAAAGCGGGTGTGAGCTCTTCCAGGCGGCAGGACAGAAAAGGGATGGCTCCTCCTCCGTGGGTTGAGAGAAGCTTGAGTTCCGAGTATCGCCTCTTTGCCCCTGAAAGGACCATATTGATCACCATTCTGGAGGAGTCAAAGGAAATTCCATAAAGATAGGGGCAATCGAAAGAGTGTTCGCCGAGAGCATCGGATGAACGAAAAGGACAGCGTCGCGTTGGTGTAAGTCGGCCAACCAGGGGTCAAAGGAGCGATCCCCAAGATAGACGCCGCGAATATTAGTGGTCGTAGCGATCCCGTCAAGCTTCAAAACGTCTAAAGCATACTGGATTTCAGATAGAGTCGCATCCGGATGATCGTGCGGGACAGCGGCAAGGGCGGCAAACTTGCCAGGATACTGCATGCAAATCTTCGCCATCATTTCATTGACCTTCCGTGCGACCTTCCGGGCAGCGTCGCCACGCAGTTCAACGGTGGCATCCGGCAGAGATAAGACCTGCGCGCGCAGACCCTCCCGCCCCATCGTCTCCAGTGTCCCGTCGGCCGACCAGTCCGGTAGCTTGGGCGGCAGGAAGCTTTGGTAAGGGAAGCGCTTGTCACCGCCGAACTTGCGAATCCTAGAGACGAGGTCATGGTATTGCGGCGTAAGCGGGTGTGCATGTAAGTCCATGATGCCG
>CAXTWP010000003.1:0-5308 GCA_964247945.1 uncultured Acidobacteriaceae bacterium
TCTGCCACATCGCCTCGCTCGACCCTCAGCGTGTCATCGTCAACGTCCCGCAGATCTACTGCCGCAACGCAAAACCTTCCACAACCGCCGACCTGACCCTGCAGCAGTTCCCCGCCCGGCGCTTCCCCGGCAGGCTCGTCCGCAACGCCAATGCCATCGACCCTGCCACCCGCACGCTGCTGGTCGAGGTAGACGTCAAGAACAAGAGCGGCGATCTGCTTCCCGGCTCCTACGCGCAGGTCCACCTCAAGCTCGCCTCCGGTACACCCACCCTCCTGCTCCCGGTCAGCGCGCTCATCTTCCGTGCCGAGGGCCTCCAGGTCGCCACTCTCCAGGGCGACCGCGCCCGGCTCGTTCCGATCACCATGGGCCGCGACTTCGGCACGGAGGTCGAGGTCGTCTCCGGCCTCTACCCCGGCCAGCGCGTCATCGATAGCCCGCCGGATTCGCTCGTCGATCAGGAACAGGTCCATGTCCTTCAACCACAAACAGCTTCCGTTCCGGCAACCAGGTAAAGCTGGATGCTTCGCCATGCCATCTTTTTGCTTCTGATGCTGGCCCCACCGCCGCCGGCGATGGCGCAGACCCCGGCCGAAGCCTACCCGAAGCCGGCCACCCAGACCTTCCCCGACGCACCCACGCCGCTCACCCAAGCCAGATCCCTCTTGGCGGCTGAGAACTACGCCGTGGCCGATCAACTTCTCCGCGAGCTTATCCAGCAGCAGCCCGGCTCGCCCGAGCGACATTTCCTGCTCGCTTTCACTCTGCTGCACGAGAACAACCCCAAAGCCGCGCTCGAAGAGTACGCCCTCGCCGCCAAGCTTCGCCCCTGGGGGCCCGAGGAGTTAACCGGTGTCGCCTCCGCCCAGATGCAGCTCAAGGACTACACCGCTGCCGAGACCGCCGCCGCCGAGGCCGTCAAGCAAGCTCCGCTTCGGCCGTTCCTTTGGTACCTGCTTGGCCGCGCCCAGTACGCCCAGGGTCACTTCACGGACGCGGAAAAGTCTCTCCTCACCAGCCTCCGCCTCAATCCTCAACAGAGCCGGGCGGAGTCCGCCCTAGGCCTCGTCTACGAAGCCACTAATCGCCCGGAGAGTGCCATCACCGCCTACAGAGCAGCCATCGCATTGCAGGCTACTTCGACCAAGGAGCCGAAGGAGCTACAACCTTGTCTAAGCCTCGGCATCTTGCTGCGGCGGCAGGGCAAAGCCGCCGAAGCACTTCCTCTGCTGCAAACCGCAGCCGGGATGAATCAACGCAACTCGCTCGTTCAACAGGAGCTCGGCCTCGTCGAAGAACAACTCGGCCACTACGAAGAGGCGCTCGCCGCGATGAAAACAGCCGCCTCGCTCACCCCCCAGGTCGCCGAGCTGCATTTTTTTCTCGGCCGCCTCTACCGCAAAACTGGTCGACCCGATCAGGCAACGGCTGAGTTTGTTACCGCCGCCAAGCTCTCCAAGGGCACCAACTCACCCGGCGGCGGGTGAGTTGGTTTCGCCGGTGGTATGCTAAGGCCCGAATGAGCGAAACCATCCCCACACCGACAGCCCCCAAGCAAAGCGAGCAGTTTAGAGATACAGGCGAGAACTTCGGCGAGCTGCTCTCGCAGTTCGAGCGCAGCCACACCCGCGCCACAGGCGAAGGCAGCAAGCAGCTCCGCGGCACCGTCGTCTCTGTCACCGCCGACGCTGTTTATGTCGACATCGGCTACAAGACCGAGGGCGTCCTCCCGCTCGCCGCCTTCGTCCGCGACAAAGAGCCACCCAAAGCCGGCGACACGCTGCTGGTCTCCTCCAAGGGCCGCAACGAGGAGGGCTACTACGACCTCAGCAAGCTCGAGGTCGAGCAGCCCAAGGACTGGGAGTCGCTCGAAGAGGCCTGCGCCGCGCGCTCGGTCGTCTCCGGCACCGTCACCGGAGTCGTCAACGGTGGCCTCACGGTTGAGGTCGGGGTCCGCGCTTTCCTCCCGAACTCCCGCAGCGGGGCGCGCGCCGCCGCCTAACTGCACCCCTTGGGGGGGCGGCCAATACCCGCCCCCATCGCCTCCGTCGATGCGGACGACGAGAACGTCATCCTCGACCGCCGGTCTGTTCTCGAAGAGGAGGCGACGGCCACCAAAGACCGCCGCTACGCCGAGGTCAAGGAAGGCGACACGCTCCCCGGCACCGTACGCAGCCTCACCGAGTATGGTGCCTTCCTCGAGCTCGGTGGCGTCGACGGCCTCCTCCATATCGGCGAGATCGCCTGGAGTCGCGTCGCCAAGCCCGCCGATGTCCTTTCCGTCGGCGACACGCTCAACGTTAAAGTCATTAAGATCGACCCCGCCACCCGGCGCATCGCCCTTAGCCGCAAGCAACTGCTGCCGCATCCCTGGGACGCCGTACCCGAAAAGTACACGCAGGGCCAGCGCGTCCGCGGCGTGGTCAGCCGCACCGCCGACTTCGGTGACTTCGTCGAGCTCGAACCCGGCATCGAAGGCATGATCCACCTCTCCGAGATGTCCTGGGCCAGGAAGGTTCGGAAGGCCGACGACATGGTCAAGGTGGGTGACACCGTCGATGCGGTCATCCTAGGCATCAATCTCACGGAACGTCGCCTTGCCCTCGGCCTGAAGCAGGCACTCGGCGATCCTTGGATTGAAGCCGCCGAACGCCTCACCATCGGCTCCGTGGTCGAAGGCCCGGTCACCAGCTTCACCAAGTTCGGTGCCTTTGTCCAGGTCGCTGAGGGCGTCGAAGGCATGGTCCATATCTCGGAGATCGTCGCCGACAAGCGCCTCAACCACCCGCAGGACGAACTGCGCACTGGCCAGATTGTCAAGGCTAAAGTCCTCGAACTCGACCAGGCCAAGCGCCAGCTCCGCCTCTCCATCAAGCAGATGGTCCCCACCGGCCTCGAAGACTTCCTGGCGGAGCACAAGGTAGGCGACACCGTAACCGGCCGTATCCTCGACGTCTCAGGTGAGCGAGGCCGCGTTGAACTCGGCGAAGGCATCATCGCCGCCTGCCGTCTTCCCGCACAAACACCCACGCCTGAACCAGTCGGCGGCGCGTCCCTTGACCTCTCCTCCTTGACCTCCCTGCTTAACGCGAAGTGGAAGGGTGGTCCCACGGCCACCGTCCCTAAACCCGAACCCGTCCGCCCCGGCCAAGTTCGTAGCTGCCGCATCGCGCAACTCGACGCTGCGATCGGCGAGATAGTTCTGGATCTCATCTGAAGGGCGTGATTTGTGGCTGTCTCTTGGAAGGTTTGCGTGTTTGTGGGCCCCAAACCGTTGGAAGATCTCTAACAAACCCATTAGAATGTGTTATTTATTCGCAAGTTATTTAGAATGTAATGTTTACAGCGTCTGCTTCTGCTATGTTTTTCACAATAAGCAACTTAGCCACACCTACCCCCCCAAGCTAGACCTCCGTCATCACCAGCGTATTCGCGTCGGTTTCCGGGATAAACACCACAAAGGCGGCCCCGCCTTTTCGGGCTGGCGTAGTCTGCCTGCTCTTGGCGCGCAATGTCCCCCCATGTTTATCGATGATCTCCCGTGACACCCACAGCCCCAATCCCGCACCAGTAATACCCTTCGTCGAGAAAAACGGCTCGAAGATACGCGCCCGCGTCTCCGCCGCCATGCCCACGCCATCATCCGCCACCGCTACTCTCAGGCCGCGCTCACCCGTGCGCCAGTCCCGAGCAGTGGAGGTCTTGATCAGGATCGTTCCACCCGAGGGTAACGCGTCGATCGCGTTGCCGATCAGGTTCACCATCACCTGCCGGATCTCGCCGTCGTGCGCCAACACCAGAAGGTCCGCCTTGAACTGCCGCACAATCTTGATTTGTAGCCGTTCCGCGCGCGATTGAAACAAGGTAATGACGCCCTCGATCAACTCGTGTACGTCCATCCGCGCCGGTCGTGTGGACCGCCTGTAAAAACGCAGCGTCTGCACCGTAATCTGCGTCACCCGATCCAACTCCTGCTGCGCCAGACCAAGGTAAGTGCGTGCGTCCGGTGTAAGCTCGGTATTCGAAAGCAGATAGAGGCAGTTGGTGATCGCTTCTAATGGGTTATTGATCTCGTGTGCGATCGATGCGGCCAGCCGTCCGGCCACCGCCAGCTTCTCCGTCTGTCGCAGCATCTCCTCGCTCTTCTTCTGGAGCGTCAGGTCTGCAATAAAAGCCGCGAACTGCTGGTCGGCGATCTCTTCTTCCGGGTTCAAGGGAGCAACGCCAATGAGCACGTCCACAGATTGTCCGCCTGTCGTGATGCAGGTGGACTCGAACGGCTCAATGGGAACCGCATGGTCGCTCAGCGCGCCATAGCTTGCGCTTAAGGCCGGGCAAACAGCGTCGAACATGACCCTTCGTCCGGGTATGTCGCCCGGTGCATAGCCCAGCAGGCGCTCGGCCGCGCTGTTGGCGTAGACAAGTCTTCCTGACGCCTCGATAATGAGCAGGCTCAGCGGCATGGCCTCCACCAGGCGATGAAAACGAGCCTCGCTGGCGCGGAGAGCGAGTTCGGCCGCGACCCGCTGTCGACGAGCGCTGGCCTCCTTCAGTTCGCGCTCCAACGCGGGAATCAGGCGGGTCAGGTTCTGCTTGCCGATATAGTCCTGCGCTCCCGCGCGCATCGACTCCACGGCTGTTTCTTCCGACACCGCGCCCGACATCATAATGAAAGGAACGTCGATCCCGAGCTTCCGCAGCGACCGCAACGCCTCCGGCCCGCTGAAGTTCGGCAGGTTGTAGTCCGCAAGCACGACGTCGGGGCAGATCGGGTCCGCAAGCGCCGCCTGCATCTGTTCTCCGGTCTCCACCCGCGTGGTCTCGGGAACAAAGCCATTACGCCGAAGATGACGTTCCAGCAAGAAGGCGTCGTCCGGATTGTCCTCGACAAGCAGGACCTTGAGCGGCCTCGGCTCCAGCACGCCGGCGGCCGTACCGGCCGAATTCAGCGGCTTGGCGGGCATTCGTTGAGCACCAGCCAGTACATACCGAGCTGTTTCGTCGCTTCCGCAAAATCGTTGAAGTTGACTGGTTTGCGGATGTAGCTGTTGACGCCGATTTGATAGCTGCGCACCACATCGCGCTCCTCATCGGACGAGGTTAATACCACCACAGGCAGCATCCGGGTGGTCTCACTGTCGCGAATACGCCGCAGCACCTCCAGGCCATCCACCTTGGGCAGCTTCAGGTCCAGTAGGATTACCTGCGGCCGAATCGAGTTGGTGCCAAAGAGCAGTTCAATGGCTTCTTCGCCATCGCGGGCGACGCGCCCCGGGTGGGGGGATGGGGGTGTGGGTGCGGGGGGGGG
>CAXTWP010000003.1:5318-8498 GCA_964247945.1 uncultured Acidobacteriaceae bacterium
ACCAGCAGTATCAAGCGTGTGCCCTCAGCCATGCGAGCTATCCTAACGTAAACCAGAAGGTAGCGCCATGGCCGACGACGCTGTCAGCCCAGATGGTACCGTGATGACGGCGAATGACTCGGGCTACCGTGGCAAGACCAATACCCGACCCTTTGAAATCCTTGTCTCCATGCAGCCGGTTGAAGGCGTTGAACAATTTTTCCGCGTAGTACATATCGAAGCCCGCGCCGTTATCGCGAATAAACCAGGCTTGCTTTGCCTCGTCCCAGCCGAAGTCGATGATCGCATGCGGTACCCTGGCGGAGAATTTAACCGCGTTGCCCATCAGATTTTCAAGAGCTACCCGCAGCAGCCTGGGATCGGCATTGGCTTCAAGGTTTTCCCGGATGTTGAAGGTGATGGCACGTCCGGGGTTCTGCTCGCGGAGATCCGCCGCAACGCTTCTTGCCAGGTCGGTGAAGTTAAATCGTTCCCGCTCGATGGAGGCGCGCGTAATCCGCGAGAGCTGTAGCAAGGCATCAATCAACTCGCCCATGCGCTGCACGCCGCTGCGTACGCGCTTGATGTAATCCTTTCCCGTTGCATCGACCGCTTGGCCGTAGTCCTCTTCCAGAGCCAGGCTGAAGCCGTCGATGGTGCGCAGAGGCGCGCGAAGATCATGCGAGACAGAGTAGCTAAACGCCTCCAACTCTCGATTCGTTGCTTCCAACTCGGCCGTCCGCAGCTGAACCCTCTCTTCGAGCGTTAGATTCAACGCCTGGAGTTCCGCCGCCTTCGCTTCCACTTCCAGCCGGGAGACAGCGAGACTCGCTGCGCTTTGCTCCGAGGACAAGCGCAGTACGCGTTCGCGCGCTACATAGCGGAGCATCAGCATAATGAGTAAAAAGTCGAGGAGACTGGCAAATCCAATCGTGGCGCGAGCACGGCGGGTGTTGATGGTTGTTGCGCGGACACGGATGGCCAGCAGTCGCTGCTCCTCGGCTTCCATCTCGTCGGCAAGCACACGCAGATGGTCCATCTGAGCCTTTCCGGTGCCGCTCAGCACCAAGGCATGGACGCTGTCTCGCTCTCCGGTCCGACGAAGATTGATCCCTTGCTGAAGCAAGGAGAGACGCTCGTCGAGAATGGCGCGCATCTCTTGCACGCGGACCTGCTGACTGGCATTATCGGCGGTTAACGTCTTGAATCGGTCGAGTTCCTCCGGTAGTTGCTTCAGCGCAGCTTTATACTGCGCAAGGTAGTCATTATCTCCGGTAATGAGAAAGCCGCGGTTCCCGGTCTCCGCATCTTTCGCCGAACTCATAATCTCTTCAACCTGGCTGATCACCTTCCAGGTATGTTGCACCCAGTCTTCGCCGCTCAGCAGCACATCGATGGATCGAAGCGCGAACCATGCATTCAGCGAAACGACCAGAACCGCCGCAACCAGCAGAGAAGGCACGAGAATGGCGTTGAGGCGAGGCTTCATCGTCTTGACGCGCTCTGAACATCTCGAGCACGGGGCAACCGCATACCTATCCTAACGGGAAACGAAGAGCGCAAGCATCTTTAGTCAAACACACCGGTGATCATCCAGGCCCTTTGGTTTGAGGGCGGTCGACTTACATCCCGCTGCTCTTCCATATCCCAAGTATCCTGGCCGATACATAATCGTCAATCGGCCGATATCCGGCCTCGCGCGCCTGTTTAAAATCTTCCCGCGCCTGCCGTGTACGTAAAGCCCTCTTGGAGGCATCATCAAGCAGCGCCAGCGTGGCCTCCGTCGCTCCGAGATAGAAGTAGGCGGCACCCTTTTTCTTTCCGCCATCCGCGCCGAGATACCGGTTAAACTGGCTTTCCGCATCCTCAAAATGCGAGGAGTAGAAGGCCACGATGGCCTCGCGCAGCGTCTTCTCCATTCTGGCCGGATCTTTATTCAAAGCCACCGTGATCTGGCTGAGCCCGTTCTTCGCGTCGGTGTTACCGGGATCGAGATCGAGGACCTGCTTGAACTTCTTGCCGGCCGTGTCCAGATCGTTCCGGCTCATCGCGGACGATCCTTCATCAAGCAGCCGCTTCTTTTTGTCGTCTGGAGACGCTTCAACCACCTGCTTCTGGTTCTTCGTGTCAGTGGGTGGTGGGACCTTCGTGTTGTTCTTACCTGCAACCGCTGCGCCAGTCTGTGTAATGGCTGAGGCAGCAGCAAGATTCCGCACCCGCAGCACCTTGCCGGCGAGATCATCCGAGGCGACATGCGGATTGATCGTCAGCGCAGCCTGATAGGAGCGCTCCGCGTCCGCAAACTCCTTCGCCTGCTCATGATGCGCTCCGGTGCTGACGAGACTCGTGTATTTATCGATGTCGTTGAGCATCTGGGTCGCGGAAGACTTCAGGGCAGGCTCGGTGACCCCTTGCAGCGCCGTCCTGGCGGCTTGAAGATTGCCGCTTTGGTAGGAGCTCTCCGCCTGAGCCAACAACGTCTTTTGCGCCTCGGCGTTGTTGACCGGCCCAACTCCAGTGGAATCGAGCTTCGCCAGCAATTGTTCTGCCTGCTTATGGAGATCGGGATCGAAGGTGCTGACGTACTTCGCGTAGCGCCGGGCCTTGGAGGTCTGTCCTGCTTCAATGGCATCCTGGGCGGTCTTGAGCGCCTGCTTGTCGCTGGCGATCATTGCCGCCTTGCTGGTGTTGCAATCGTTGCGGTACTGCTTGTTACCGGGTTCGAGGTCGGCCGCCTGGCAGAGCAGCTGGACCTGCCTCTCCTGGTTCGACTCCGCCATGGCGCGGGCGATCAAGGTGCGCGCATCCTGCGCGTGCGCGGGGACCGTGAAAAGAAGACCGCAAGCCGCAAAGGCCGCAAACGCGCAACTCCTGTGCGAAGTTCTCATCGCCCACCCGCCAATATCTGGTCGATCTGTGTATCGGTCAAGTCCGCCGTTGGAGCGATACAAAGATGGTCGGCATCACTCTTCAACTCGCAATGCGCCGTCTTGGTCGTCCCATCAGGCACCTTGAAAACGACCGTGTAACTGCCTTCAGGGACACCGTCAATCCGCAGCGGCGTTGTGTGGTCGCCGGGAGGAAGAGGCACCTGATCCCCCTTGCCATTGGTAACGCTGACTACATCCGCAAAAGGAGAGGCGTTGAATTGAAGGTAAGTCAGCGACGCAAGTCCGGCCTTTCCACCGGAACCTGCGATCC
>CAXTWP010000003.1:8508-10162 GCA_964247945.1 uncultured Acidobacteriaceae bacterium
CTGCGATCACCTTGTAGATCAGCACCGCGGCGATCACCAGCAGCACAGCGGCAACCGCCGCGACGATCCCCATGCTCGGTCCTCTTGCCTGGACGACAATCGGCAACGTACCCGTCGTGTCCCGCTTGACCGTAGCAGTCTTCGCGGCCTCCTGCGCTAGCCGGTTCCAGTCCTCCTGGAGGGCGGGCCCGGAGAACTCCAGCACGTCCGCCGATCGGCGCAGCTCTTCGAGGGCCAGAGCGCTGTTCTTATCCAGAATCGCCTGACGCGCGGCGTTGATCGATTCATTGACCATCGCGTCGGCGACCGGCCCTCGCCGCCGCGTGTAGTCGGCCATGACGAGAGAAAGCTCGGAAGAGCCGCCGTAGGCGCGCTGCACGCCTTCCAGCACCTCCATGCCGCCCCGAAGGTCCTTCTTCTCAAGGAACTCCGAAGATTTTCGGGTCGCTTCGCGGATCACCTGCTGCTGCTCCAGGCGCGCGTCCAGCCTGGCACGAATTTCCTTGAGGGTGGAGTGCTGCTGTACCGCGCTGGGCTGCGCTTCAATCAGTTGCAACGCCTGGCGGGGATTATTGGAATCGCTTAGGCTCTGTACTCGCGCAATGACGGCTTCCAGTCTTCGCGTCACCTCATCCAGCCGTTCCTGCGTCTGGCGCAGCAGCTGCTCGATGGCGGCGTTGCCTGTCTGTTGCGCGGCTGGGCGCAACAAGGCGACCGCGCCTTCAAGGTCCTCCGCGGCGATCAAACTCCGGGCTCGCTCCAGCACGTCTGAAGCCATTCGGCTCTTCTCAAGGCTCAGCTTTTCGGACCGCGCAAACTCCCGCAGGTACGCAATCTCCGGCGACTCGCCGCAGTCGAGCGCCGCCGTCTCCAGGGTCGCCATCGCCTGATCAAACTGTCCCGTGTCAATCGCCTCCTGTGCATGCTTCAGATACTGAGCGCGTAGTCCGACAACGTTGGCCTTTTTGAGCTGCTCGACCACCCGTTCCTGCAGCGCGAGGAGTCGCTCCTCACCCGGCAGTTGGTTGAGAGCGTGTTGAACGCAGGAGAGCGCCTCCTGCGGATCGTTAAACAGAAGGTCCTGCACCCTGAGCGACGTCTCCTCCACCAACCGTCGCGTCGTCTCCTCCTTGAGTCGCCTCTCCGTCTCCGTGCGCAAGCGGAGCAAGCCGGCCTCGGCGGGCAGCCGATCCAGAGCGCGGTGGATCAACTCCAGACCGCGCTCCAGTTCTCCCCGGAAGAGATGCTCCTGGATCTCGGCGACGATCTGCTCAATTACCTTGCGGCGGCGTTCCTCCTCTTGCCTTGAGGTCGCCTCCTGGAACATCTGCTGCGCTTCCGTGTCCGTGGGATCGATCTGCAAGGCTTCCCGGAGACTCTGGATCGCCTCCGTAAAGGCACGGCCTGAGAGCTTCTCGCGGCCCGCATCCTTCAGGCGGCGGCGCTGTCCTTCCTTGGCGGCGCGGTCCTGATCCTGGGCCAGCCGCACCTTCTCGTTGCGCAGGTCGGTGTTGCGCCCGTCAAGTTGCAGCGCCTGATCGATGAGCTGCGAAGCCGCGGTAAAGTCGTTGCGCTGCCGGGCGTCGCGCGCCTGCTGCTGAAGATGGGCGATCCTGTCACCCTTCTCCTTCAATCCCTGTACATGCTTGACCTT
>CAXTWP010000003.1:10172-11678 GCA_964247945.1 uncultured Acidobacteriaceae bacterium
GCTGCAGGTCGAGCAGGATCGGCCGCGCCGCGCTGAACTGTTCCTGATCGAGCAGGCCGCGGACATGGCCCAGCATCTCGCCCACCCTTGCCCGCTTCAGCACCTCGCTGGTCGACTCGATATCCGCCGCCATCTCTTCTGCGGTCGCATAACGGTCGTCCGGCTGCTTGGCCAGCGCCCGCTCCATCACCTGGTCGAGAGCTTTGGGATAGTCCGTCAGATGGAGGCTAAGCGGCGGAAACGACTCGTTCACCACCTTGTGCAGGGCCGAGATGTCCTCGCCCCCGAACGGCAGTACGCCAGTCAGCATCTGGTAAAGCATGATGCCGCACGCCCAAATGTCCGCCCGGCCATCCGCGGTCTCGCCCTTCAAGCGTTCCGGCGAGATGTAGTGGAAAGTCCCAATCACCGCGCCGGTCTGCGTCTGACCGGTGGAGCTCTCCAGCCGCGCGATCCCGAAGTCGACAATCTTGATCTGGCCGCCCGGCAGCAGCATGATGTTGGCGGGCTTGATATCCCGGTGAACGACGCCTTTGGAATGGGCGTATCCCAAACCCTCGCAAACCTGCCGCACAATCTCCAGCTTCTCGACCAGTGACAGCGGCTTTGACGACCGCAGCACCTTTTCGAGCGAGTCGCCCTGAAGGTATTCCATGACGATGTAGGGATTGCCGTCCTGCTCGCCGAAATCGTAGACCGTGACGATGTTCTGGTGGTTGAGAATACCTGACCGCGCCTCCACAAGGAACCGCTGCCGCAGCTCCGGAGTCGCGTCCGTCAGCGTCTTGATCGCTACTTCGCGTCCGATGTTCTTATCTTCCGCCCGGTAGACAACCCCCATGCCTCCCCGTCCCAACTCGGAGAGCACTTCATACTTTCCTATCCGGGTGACTGAGATCGGGGTATCCGGCATACTGGGGCCTCAAACTCTCTGTGCAACGTAGCGTCTCCGTACGCCACTGCAGCATTCTATCGCGTCGATAGTCTTTCAAGGAATGCTTTCTTGCTCAGCGGCTTGGGTGCGGGAGTAGCTTTACCTTACGGGTTTCCAGCGGCGGGCGCAAACAAGACATAGAACTTCGGGCTTGGCTTTCCGAAAGACTGAATGCCCTGCTTGCGCAAAGCCGTAAGCTGCGATCCCGTAACCTGCACCAGGCTGAACGACGCTACCGGGGGATTGACGAAGCCCGTGACGGGAGCGAAGAACTTCTCGGGTGCATATTTCTTCTCGCGAATGGCCGTCTCCAAGTGCGGCAGCCGCGCCGATAGCTCCGCGTCGTCCGCCGCCAGCGGCACCCCAAGCATGCGGCCTTGCGCGATCCCTTCCGCCGCAAAGACAGCCCAAGCCGGATCTTCAAAGAGAACGCCCCCGGTCTGCACGCTGGCGAAGTCACTTTCGGCGGTACTCGCGTTCAGAAGGATCACCGTATAGTTCTCCGCGGCGACCAGTTCTCTTCGCTCCTGAGCCAAAGGCGGGCGGGCTCTCCCCTGAGCGAAGTGCCTGTC
>CAXTWP010000003.1:11688-14501 GCA_964247945.1 uncultured Acidobacteriaceae bacterium
GGCCGGTATAAACCGCGCGCGATCTCGTTGAGTGTCCGGGCGATTGACTCCTGTACCGGCTTCCGGAGCGGCGTGGTCGCCGCCGGCTGCCCGAGCATCAGGTTGAGCAACACCAGCGCGGAGAGATACTGCTCCAGCCATGCGGTCGTTATCTCAAGCATTCATCTGTCCTTTCCATTTGCACTCTACGGCGGCCCGGTACGCAGCCCACCGGCCGGAACATAGAAGTAGCCGCAAAAATTCGTGTAGTTAATGCGACCGTAGTTGCGGTCGGCGGCCTCCGGATTGGTAATCGTGTTTCCGGAGGCGTCTACATTCGTCGCGTTCGTGTTCCCGGGCTTATGGCTCCAGTTGCCATTGTCGTCCTGACGATACCAGTGGTAATCCACTCCCGGTGCCGAGACCAATGCCACGGCATAGTACCCGGGCTTTGCAGGTGGAGGATTGGGTGCGGCGATCATTCCGTCACAGGTAGAAGCGCTCGACACCTCTTTGCAGCTTGGCCCCGCGGCGGGATGGCCGCAGTGCTCGCCCGGCTGCGGCTTTCCCGGCGGATGCCCATCCGGATCGTTAGCCGCATAGGCATAGCAGTTGGTCGATCCCTTCACGGGCTGCTTATTCCAGCGGCCGGGTTCGTAAGGCGGATTAGAGCCCTTTGTGCCCGGAGTGCTCAGCACCGAGGCATTCGGATTGATCGGGGTACTGAGACCTGCGAGCGCCAGACCCGCCGTGACGCCCCCAAGACCGCCCGCGCCGGGCGACGGTGAGCCGATCTCTCCGATCATCACCGTCGGTAAGCCCAGGATGATGACCCCGCCATGCCCTGTCAGGTCGCCCATCCTTGCCGCCGGCAGGAAGTTGATAAACACGCCCGCCGATCCCTTCGCGATCATGTCCGGCGGTCCCACGCAGACCAGCACGTCCGTCACCCGTGCCGCCGGCAACATGCCGATCAGCACCGTCGGCGCGCCCGGCGGCAAAATAGGGCCACCGACATGCGGCACCGGCCCGGTAAACATGGGACAGGTATGCATGTCGGTCACGCGGGCTGCTGGCGGCATTGCCGATCTCCTATCAGCACTGTCGGTGTCTAGTGCTGTGTGGCTTTGTCGGATGGCGGAAGAATGCGGAGACCTTTCAAAAATGAGTCATATCCCGGCCGCACCGCCATCAATTGTGATTCGAGCGTCGTCAGCGTAACAATTCCGACCCACGTGCCCGCCCGTACATAACTCTGCGCGTGGAGCATCTTGCCGGAGACGCCCGCTGTATGCCGAACGAAAAACAGGTAGGCCTCATCCGCTCCTTGAAACGGGGTGATCTGCGGTCCGGCCATCTTCGGCTCCGCTAAGTGATGCTCCATGAGCTTGCCCTGCGCCGCAATGTAGGCGGGCAAGCCGTCAGGAGCCACAAGGGTATCTTCGCCGAGCGAGACATTTGCCGGCACTGCCTGCAGGTCCATCACCATCTGCTTGATGCCGAAGTTTGCGACAAACATCCAGCCCGCCGGAAGCGCGGTCACACGCCATCGCCCCACAGTGGGAAAGCTGTGCGCCGCATTGGACTTGGATTGTGCCTGTTGTTCTGTCAAATTCCACCGTTAGAGGATCGCCGCGTCCCATGGTTCATCACTGCTAATAACCCAGAGAGGATGTTGTTTGTCGACTACATCTTGCCACCCTTGGTGCCGTCGTCCGCCTGATCCGGTGCTGTCGGTGGTCCGGGGTCGGTCAGTTGCGGCGGACTACCGGACACGGCCGCGCCTCCACTGTTGATCATCACCATCGTTCCCGAGATAGCGATCCCCGCGGGACCGATGGTGATGAACCCCCCCGCCCCTTTCAGGCAAAGCTCCAGGCCGCTCTCAATGACCAGCGTCATGCCCGCCTTGATGTAGACCTCCATGCCGGCGTCGAGCGCATAGTTCATCCCGACCTTCTCGCCGTGGTTCATTCCTACCTTCAAAGAGTAGTTTTGGCCCACCTTCTCGTTCAGGTCTGTCCCTACATCTAGGTCCGCCTTCATCGCGATCTTCTCCACACGGTTCTTCTTCATATTGCTGTGGCGATCGCCGTCGATCTCATCGTATTGCACCCCGCCGACCATCAAGGAATCCTGGCCCTTGACGTACCGGCGCGCATCGTTTTCCACACGGAGGTCCAGGTCTTTCTCCGCGTTGATAAAGATCTGCTCACTGCCGGTCTTGTCCTCGAAACGCAGTTCGTTGGCGTTCGCCGCGGCACCGCCCTTGCTGCTGCGCGTCACCATGCCCGTACGCGTGCTCATGTCCGGCAGCTTGTACTTGGGTACGTTCACGCCGTTGTAGACCGAGCCGATTACGATGGGATTGTCGGGGTCGCCGTTGATGAACTGGATGATCACCTCATCGCCGACACGAGGCCAGAAGAATGTTCCCCATCCGCTTCCCGCCCAGGGTTGCGCCACCCGCACCCAGGTGTTGTCGACCGTGTTGGGCTTGCGCAGACGGTCCCAGAAGAACTGCACGCACACGCGCCCCAGTTTGTCGATCTGGATCTCCTCGCCCGACGCGCCCACCACCATGGCTGTCTGTGGGCCGTGGATCAGCGGCTTTGGCGTCACCGCCGACGGACGATACACCACATCGCTTGTGATCGCGGAAAACCGGTTGCGATACTCCTGCCTTCCATCGCCCGCATCGGCGCTTCGATAGGGCGGTACCTGATCGATATGGTGGATGACCTCCGTCAGCAGGTAAGGCTGATTCCAGTCGTCGCGCGGATGTTCCGTGACGCTTACCGTATAACCGCTCGTCAAGCTGCGCGCGTTGGAAA
>CAXTWP010000003.1:14511-15445 GCA_964247945.1 uncultured Acidobacteriaceae bacterium
GTAAAAGACTGCCGCGCGCGCATCGCTTGCCCCGGTCTGCGCCGTCGTAAAGCCTTTGGCGTGCTGCGGCGTGGTGAGTTCTTTCGTCATATCCTTGACGTAGCCCTCCTCGCCGCCCGGATAGGTGTAGCGCTCATACGCATTGTTTACAAAGGGGCTGGCGCTTTCCTGCGCGTCAACCTTGTTGACCTGGTAAGTGCGGTAATCGTAATCCCACGTACTGTGTTTACCGACGACCATCGTCGCCGTCGAGCTAAATTCCTGGAGCGAGGATACATACCGGTTCTGCCCTGCATCGGCATTCGGCCCATACGTGATTGAACTCACCAGGGGGCAGTCCGCGTAGGGTGTGCGGCTGTTGCCGAAGTTTACCTTGTTATCGGAATCCGTATGCTCAAACCAGTAAAAAATGCCGTGCTGCTCCGCAAGCCGCGAGATAAAGTTGAAGTCCGTCTCGAAGTATTGCGTACAGTAATCAAGCTGCTGGAGCGTTCCCTCGGTCTGGTCCGCCATGCTGATGCCGTAGGTCTGGATGACCTCCTTGATGATGTCCATCGCCGTCTTGCTTTGAAAGACACGGCAGTTGGAACTGAGCGTCAGCTGCCAGAGCGCAGGGACGATATGGACCCGGTACACGTCGAACTCCGCGTCACCCGCGGTTTGCTCAAAAGCCGCTACCATCCCGTTGACATACCGGCTTCCCTGCACGTCCAGCAGGGTGATTTCGACGCCGACCTTGGCACCGATGATGTCCTTGGGGTCGATCGATGTGCTCGCGTCCGCCAGCAACTCCCCCTCGAAAGAGAAGAGGCGCGACAGGCCCTCGATGCCTTCAAGGTTCTCGATCAATAAAACATCCGGGCCGAGCGGACTTGTAAACTTCATCAACCGGTCGGCTTGTGTATGTGATGGCATGGTCCGCTCACTCTCAAAC
>CAXTWP010000003.1:15455-24051 GCA_964247945.1 uncultured Acidobacteriaceae bacterium
TGGGATGGCTTCTTTACTCGCTCGCAGACTTCAGTCACGTACTCCGAGCGCCGGAGAACCGAAGCGCCGCTGTTCATGCAGAAATGCACTCGTATACCTCCGGTTGCGCTCAGCGTCGGACGCTAGTCCGCCGCTGCGTGAACGTCTTCACCGACCGGAACCATCTCTCCCGGAGTTCTGATGCTCTCGGACGTGCCGCTAAGCCAATCGTAGGTCATCTTACCGTCCGCGACAGAGATGGTCACGTCTTCTATGGGAACGCCTTCAGCCAGGCGGCTCAGAATCTGGCGCGAGAGCTCCGGGAGCATGGTGTTGGAGAGGATGTTGTCCACGTTGCGGGCACCGCTCTCGACCTCCGTGCAGCGCAAGGCGATCTCGTTCAGCAGCGCCTCGTTATAGGTCATGGTAACTTTGTGGGTCTCCTTCAGCCGCCGCACAATCTTGCCGAGCTTCAGCCGGATGATCTGCTTGAGCGCCTCGTCGCGCACTGGAAAATACGGCACGATCAACATGCGGCCAAGGAAGGCCGGCTTGAAGATCTTGTTCAGCTCCGGCTTCATGGCGGTTAGCAGTCCGGCGTCGTTCGGCATCGTTTCGGGATCGGCGCAGAGCTTCATCAGCGTGTCGGTCGCCGCATTGCTGGTGAGCAGGATGATGGTGTTGCGGAAGTCGATTTCGCGGCCTTCGCCATCCTCCATGCGCCCCTTGTCAAAGATCTGAAAGAAGAGTTCAAGCACGTCGGGATGCGCCTTCTCGCACTCGTCCAGCAGCACAACGGAATAGGGCCTTCGCCGGACGGCCTCGGTCAGCACACCACCCTCGCCGTAGCCCACGTATCCCGGAGGCGACCCCTTCAACGTCGAGACGGTATGCGCCTCCTGGAACTCCGACATATTAATGGTGATCATGTTCTTTTCGCCTCCGTAGAGCAGGTCTGCCAACGCGATGGCAGTCTCCGTCTTACCTACGCCGCTCGGGCCCACAAGCATGAAGACGCCCACCGGCTTGACCGGATCGTCCATGTTGGCGCGCGAGGTCATAATCCGCTGCGCGATGGCGGAGAGCGCGTGGTCCTGGCCGATGACGCGCTTCATCAGGTGTGTGTCAAGGGTGAGGACAGTCGAAATCTCATCCTTCATCATCTTGCCCAGCGGGATGCCGGTCCATGCCGAAATGACTGCGCCGCAGATCTGCGCGTCCACCGAAACGCTCATCAGGCCCTGTTCGCCTTGCAGCGTCGAAAGCTCCGCCTCCAGTTCCGCCAGCCGCTTGCGCGCCGGCGCACCGGCGTCCTTCTCGCCCTTGGGCGCACCTTCAAGCTCGATCTGCGCCTTGCGGATCTCCGCGACGATGCCCTTTTCCTTCTCCCAGCGCGCCGTAAGCTCGGCCAGGCTCCTCTTGCCGACGGTGATCTTCTCCTCGATCTCAGCCAACCGCTCGCCGTGATCCGCGCCGATCACGTTCTCGCGCTCGAGCACTCGCTTCTGCACCTCCAGCGCATCGATCTGCCGCAGCGTGTCCTCCAGTTGCGGCGGCATGGAGCTGTGGCCTAGCGCCAGCCGAGCACAGGCCGTGTCAAGGACGCTGACTGCCTTATCGGGAAGCTGCCGCCCGGCGATGTAGCGGTGCGAGAGCTTGACCGTCGCCGTAATCGCTTCATCCAGAATCCGCAGACCATGATGCTTCTCCAGCGCGCCGACGATGCCGCGAAGCATGGTGCAGCAGACCTCCTCCGACGGCTCCTCCACCTTGACTACCTGGAACCGCCGAGCCAATGCCGGATCCTTCTCAAAATACTTTTTGTACTCGGACCAGGTCGTCGCCGCGATCGTCCGCAGCTCTCCGCGGGCGAGTGCCGGCTTAAGCAGGTTGGCGGCGTCGTTCTGTCCCGCTGTACCGCCCGCCCCAATCATGGTGTGCGCCTCGTCGATGAACAGGATGATCTTTTCTGTTGACGACTTAATTTCGTCAATCAATCCTTTAAGTCGCGCTTCAAACTCGCCCTTTACGCTCGCGCCCGCCTGCAGCAACGCGAGATCGAGGCTATGCAGCAGCACTCCTTTCAGCGCCGGAGGCACATCGCCCGCGACGATCCTGTTGGCCAGCCCCTCGACAACAGCGGTCTTACCGACACCCGCCTCGCCCGTGAGGATCGGATTGTTCTGCCGCCGCCGCATCAGAATGTCAATCATCTGCCGGACCTCGGCATCGCGGCCCAACACCGGATCGATCTTGCCTGCCTTGGCGTTCGCTGTAAGGTTGACGGTATAGGCGTCTAGGTTCGGCGTCTTGCCTTTACCCGCGGCCCCCGCCGGCGCACTGGCTGTCGCGTCCCCTTTGCCGCCGCTGGGCTTCAACGCCGCCTGCACCTCGCGCGAGTTCGCCACAATCGTGTAGAAGTCCTTGCGCAGGCCCTCCGGCTCGATCTTCTTCAGCTCCCGCGTAGTCTCGTTCACCAGCCGCGTCAGGTCTTCATTGGTCAGCAGCGCCAACAGCGTAAAACCTGTGCGCACGCTGCCCGCGTCGTACTCGATCGATCCGATCGACCACGCTTCCGACAACATCTTTACCAGGGTGGGACTGAACGACGGCGGCCGCGCGTTGCCCGTCTTTAGGTTGTCGAGCGCGCGCTGCAGGTCCGCCGTCAGCCGCGATTTGTCCACGCCATAATGCTTCAGGATCGTCGACACATCATTGTCGCTGCTCTCCAGGGACTTCAATAGGAAGTGTTCAATCTCAATGTCGTAGTGCGTACGCGACATGCACAGACCCGCCGAGTTGTTCAGCGTGTCGCGCAGGGTATCGTTCAGTTTTCCAATCAGCGACTTCAGATTCAAGCTCACGGTTATAGCCTTTCTTCCTGCGTCTTCGGATCAAAATCTCACATCAACAGGTAGGTCGCCTCACCTGCATCCACCTCACGCGGCTTTGTCTTCAGCCAACTCACCAGGCCCAGCCGAGGCGACCCCGCGCCCGTACCACCCAGCTCGCACCCTGGTATCTCCTCGCGCTCTAAAATGAGCTGCACCTCGGTCTCATAAGCCCCATCCGAGTAAAACTGCACCCATCCGGCGAGCTCCTCATACCCCGGCTGGCCGGGCAGAAACTGCCGGTATTGCTCAAACCGCATTGGCCCCAGCGAGATCCGGATACGTCCGTGATGGTCCCATACCTCCTCGCCGGCGACTACCCCAACACCAAGCTGCTCGCTAACAGCACCGCGCCCCATCAGGAACGTGAGATTTTCCTCAGGCAGCCGCCGCCATGTACCGGCAAACTGATTGACCTCGACCGGCACATCGAAATAGTCCTCCAGTATCTGTCGCAGTGAGTCCGCCGTCCTTACCTGTCTTCCGAGCAGTCCCACATAAAAGATGAAGGTCTTGTCGGGAATACTGGTCCGTCCGCGCAGGCCCTGGGTTCCCAGACCCAGCACATCCAGCAGCCGCAAACTTAATTTGTCATCGAGGCCCGCCTCATAGCCTACAAAGAAGTGATGTTTTTCCCAGGCGCGATAAAAGAGCGAAAGCAGTCGATGATTGAAAATATCAAAAAAGTCCGCCATCGCGGAGTCTTTTTCGCGCAGCCGCATCAGCACGTTTTCCGTATAGATCGACGGAAGGGCAGCTAAAGCGGCGCACAACCCCATAAACTGCACCGTCATCTCCAGCTGGCCAGACGACATTCGCTTCAGATCATAGATTTCGCTCGGCGGGAAGCCCAGGGACGGGAGTGTTGTAAAGCGCAGCGTCTCCTCGCGAGGCTGGGCAAAGTGACCCACCGGTCCCCGCCCTTTCTCCATCCGCTGAAGCATGCGGACCGCTTGAAAGAAGCGAACGCGAAACGGTTCCTCTTCGAGCATCTTCCGCAGCATTTCGAACTGCGCGCCGTCGCTCTCGAGTGAAAAGCCGTCTTCTACAGCAACACCTTGGTGCCTGCTCGTGGTGGCCATCTCCGCAACGCCTCCTTTCTCAAGTTTGTTCGCGTCGTAAGCTGCGAGAAACTGTTCATGGAAGCATACCCCGCAAGGAACCGGTCCAGTACCGCCGCAAACAGATATACGCCGCCACCGGCGAACTGCTGCTCGTCCAGCTCCATTTCGACTCGCGTACCCCGCGCGGGCACCAACCCATACTCCGACCGAACCAGCGCGAAGTGCGGCGACGAGCGCATCTCCAGGATGCTGCCGATGTGGTTTTCGAGATGGCTTGAGTCCGTGAAATTATGCAGCCGCAGGATCTCCTGCATCGCCGTGCGTCCTTCTTCGGTAAGCGACAGATAATTCAAGGACAGCAAGGAGATCAAACGCCAGACCTGCCCCTTGCCCTGCGGCGGATCGCAGCTCGGCGTCGGCCGCCGCAGCACAATCACAGTCTTTGCCGAAGCATGGCCGATTACCTCCAGATCGCCCTCACTCGACCCGAAGGTAAAGCGGGAGGGCAGATCGAAGTTCGTGCACGTGCAGCGCACCGTCAACACATCCGCTTCCGGGCTCTTGAGTTGTCCATTCAGGTCGACGATCGAGATTGTCAAAGTCGAGGGTTCCCGTTCGCCTAATTGGTTCTCATGGCGGGATGCCGTCCAGAACGTCAGGTCCTTTTGATCCCTTGTTTGGTGGCGATGCGCGTTGACGGGCTCAAGGGTCACCGACTGCCGCAGCTTCGGATTGGCCGCAATTACCTCGTCGATACTGAAGACCTCCATCAGCGCCGCATGCCGAGCATCCGGAGTGATCGTGTAGTCATGCTTCGTCTGGCTCAGCAGAATCGGCTCCGCGGTCTGCGGAAACAAGTTGATGATCGGCGTACAACCCAAGCGAAAGGTTCGCGCGCTTACGCCAAGCTCCATTACCTGCTGCCGTTCCGGCCGCTCGAACCTGGAAAAGAGGAAGAGGACCTCCGCCTCCTCGCCGAAGCCGCCCTTGGTCAAGGCTTCCAATCCACTGAGATCAAAGAACAAAAACTTCTCCGGCAGCGCAAAATACTCCTGCAGCAGCCGATGCCCTTCCGCCGACCGGCGCTCATGGGGTATGACCGCCTGGTCCTTCTCAAAGCCGAACATCACAATCGTCTCGGGACCGAGCGAAACCACGCGTGTCCGGTCCTTGGGATTGCGCAGTTGCACCTCGATGCAGTTGCCCGAGATCATCTCGTACAGGTTGTAGACCACGCTGCTGTCGCCCGACAGATAGAACCGCAGCGTCGACAGCGGCAATCCCTCGAAAACTACATCCTGGTAGCACTTCAATCGCAGACGCGCCGCTGCAATCGCTTGCACCTCGCCACTTGCGCGCACAGGGTACTGGAGCCGCTCCGGCTGCCGCCACTCTGCCTCCGCGACCGTAAACGGCCAAAGGTCTACGTCGTAGGCGGAGACAAACCGGCATGGCATACCGTCGACAGTTGCCTTGGTCACCATCGTCGCGCCGCGCGGCACCCGCGTACCGGCGGTTTTCTTTCCCTGCGCCGGATCAGGCAGACATTCAACGACCGTCATCGAAGGAATGGGCCGGAGATAGGCCGGGTAGATCATGTTCAACAGAGCTTCGCTGGTCTCGGGGAAGTCGTCGTCGATGCGGCGATGCACACGCGCCGCCATCAGCGCGAATCCCTCCAGCAACCGCTCCACATGCGGGTCTTCGCAGGCGTCGCCATCGAGCAGGAGTCGCCCCGCCACCCTGGGATACTTGCGCGCGAACTCACCGCCCATCTGCCGCAGATAGGTTAGTTCCCGCTCGTAGTACTCCAGCAACTCCTCGGACATCCTTACTTCACCTCGTACTCGCCGCGCGTCACTTCCAGCAGCGTATCGAACTGGATCTCTTCCACCATCGTGTCAAATTGCAGGCGCCCTTCAATATGGAATCGCAAGCTTCGGGTCAACGTGTCCGAACGTACAAGGAACACCCGCACATTCTGTATGCGCGGCTCGAAGTTGCGCAGAGTCTGAAGAATCGCCATCAGAAGCGCGTTATGTTCGTTACCGGAGCCTGAAAACGAGTTCATGTCCGGCAGCCCATAGTTCATGACCGATGTCGAGGCACGAGGGTAGAACGGCATCTGCGGGATCGGCGGCCGTCGCGAGTTCAGCAGATACTCCACGTCCCGCTTTACGCACTCGCGATACATTCGCATGGAGTTGGCGCGCGTCGCCGGCCATTCCTCCACATCGCAGAGCCGATCAATCAGCGATTGCGTGACCAGATTTTCCGCCTTAACCTTCGCCACCGCACCTCTCCTCTATTCACTGCCGCTTTAGTTCCGCACCGACAAGGCCGCCTGAGGATCGAGCCTGCAAAGCCGCTCAAAGACCGCTTCTCGCGTCTCGGCCGATCCGTTCCGACGTTGCAGACACGTCAAAAGCAGACTCAACGGATGCGCCAGCATCTCGCCCGTCTCCCACGTCTCCAACCCGCGTCGCTCGATCTCTTCCGAAAGCTCCCGCAGCACCGGATAGGCCACCGCATCTTGCTCCGCCAACAGGCAAAGCTGCGCTATCTGCACCCGCCGTTTGAATCGCTTACGCCCGCTCGGCTGTAGCTCTGCATCGCGCACCAGCAATCGTATCGCCTCGATAGGTTTACCCTGCTGGAGCAGTTCCACAGCGGCGTCATAGATCTCAGGCGCATGAGCCGCGGAGCCATTTAGCGTCTGCGCCGGAACGGGAGCAAAGCTCGCCGGCTCCTCGGCCGCCGCCGGCTCCTCTACCGGCGGAGGCGGCGGCAAGATTTCGGCGTCGATCCACTGCTGCGTCTCGGCGTTGCCTACGGGCGTGTCGTCGTCGAGCGTCCATCCCCGCACCTCCGGATAATCTTTCAACAGTCCACCAAGGGTAGCCACGACAGCCCCGGCAACGGCCTCCGCGCCAAGTTCTTTCGCCGCGCGCCAGGTATACCGCTGTAGATCGAGCCACGCACGCCCGCAAGGCTCAGTCAATGCCCTCAGGCACAACTGCATCAGCTCCCCCCAGCCGCCCTCGTTCGCGAGACGCCGCATCGTCTGCCGCATCTCGGTCGCGGGCGCAACCGCAAAGTCCGAGGCTGGGTATGCTCCCTGCAGGCGCGTCTCGCCCAGCCGAAGGCCCGCGCACACCAGGTAGGGCACGGGGGAGAGCGGGTTTTCCTCCTGCAGGAACATCGCCCCGCCGAGCACCGCGGCAAATGCATGCTCCGGACTGGTGGGAACGCCGGCAAACCCTCCAGTCTTTGCCGCCGGCTTCGGTGCGGCAGCTTGCGGCGTAGCGACAACCGCTGCAGCAATAGGCTCCGGTTCAGGCTCTGCCACCTCTTCAACCGGCTCCGGCTCTGCTTCGGCGACGGCGTCCGGTTCCGTCTTGCGCTTCTCGTTCAACAGCGCGGAGACGATCTGCTTGACTTCAGTGACCGCCGTCGTGAGCTTGTTCAGGTTCGGGTAATCGTCGCCGTACTTTTCTTCATGGAAGCGGCTGATCTCCTCGATCAACGCCTCCGAGCTCGCAAGCGAACCCTTGGCCTCCGCGTAGAACGCCTTCTTCGTCGCGGCAAAGCTTGTATCGAACTCCTCTGGAGTCAGCTGCCCATGTTTGATCGCGTCCTGACGGGCCTCCTGCTTCTCCGTCGTGTCCGCCGCTTCTTCGTACCCCATTCTGCGCGATTCCAAATACTGCGACGCGCTATATCCACCCTTCGTTAGCGGAGCGCTTCTCAGATGCGTGCCGAGACGCATCACCGCCGCCTCAATTGCGCTTACGCGTAAATCGAGCGTGCCGTCCTCATCGATCTCAGGGTAGAGACTCTCCCAAAAGGCGTCTTGCAGCTTCCATAGAAGCTCCAGACCGGGTGCCAGCAGCGTGATTCCGTCGCGCCTGAGATGCGCTTCCACCAGCCAGCCCGCGAGGCGCAGGTCCTTGCTCCGCTTGGCCAGAGCTTCACCTGCCAGCTTGATGACTGCCGCATGGTCGGCCTTCTTCGCCGCCCGCTCCCATGCCCCCGCGGAACCAACGTCCACATCCTCAGTGCGAGCTTCCTTGATCTGGTCGAAGACTTTGTCGTAGTAGAGGTTCGCGCCCGAGTGGTTTTCGCCGGCAATCGGCTCAAGCAGATCCTCACGCAGGGGCATCGACAGCTTCCTCTCCGGCCCTATCCTCGATCCTCTCTTCCGGTTGATTCCACTCGATGCTGCGTATCTCCAGCAGAGGAACTTCTTCGCCGTCGATCCACATCATGCGTTGGCCGAACGGAACCTCGGCATCATCGCCCGCCTGCTCCCATACCGTGGTTCGGCCGAGTTGCACAGCTCCGTCGGCATGCTGCGAGGAAAACGGAGAGAGAACCGGCATTAACACCTCGCCCAGATCCTGCAGGCGAAAGGCCGAGCTGGTCTCGACGCGCGCCGTGGCCCACAGCAAATCCCGCAACGCCACGGGCTTATCGACCTCAAGTCGCTCCATATATTGCATCGGTATCCAGGTATATCCACCGGCGATAAACACCTCAAGATTCGCGCCGATCCGCGGGTCCGCATCCCTCAACTCGGAGAACTCCCGACCGTTCCAACGGCCTCGAACCGGTTCTCCCGTCACGCAAACTTCAGGATACTGGCAATTCGCAAAGAGTTCC
>CAXTWP010000003.1:24061-29044 GCA_964247945.1 uncultured Acidobacteriaceae bacterium
GAGTTCCTGCCGCGTTCGCTCCGCGTGGAGCGCGCTGCGGTAAAGCAACGCCCCGGCTGCCGTCTTGCTGTTCGCGTCCGCAAGCAGGTCGAGCTGCTTCTCCGCGCGGTCGAAGTTTCCCGCGAAGCTAAGCAGCTCAAACAGAAACGTGCGGCGCTTGGTGTCGAGCGGATTGGACCTCAGCTCTTCACCAAGCACCTTGATTGCTGCATTGAGATCACCTTGTCGATAGAACTCCAGCGCGGTCATTCGAGGCCTTAGCTTACCTTATTTGCCTTCAAGTCGAAGCTCACGGGAGCCTTCGCCGCCACGGTGCCATCCTCAGACTGCTGGAAGTACTCGGTCTTAATCGTGTTGTAGCTGAACGAGACGCTCTCCATCGGTACCTCGCTTGAACCGCTGATCTGGATCGACGTCACAAACAGCTCGGTCAATGAGATCTTTAAGAAAGCCTTGCCGCCGGCACCGGACTTGGCCGCCGTCAGAACGCCGGTTTTGATGTGAGTCCCGAGCAAAAGCGACTTGTACATCGGCGCGCTGGCCGCGTCGTAGGTCTTCATGATGCTGAGATCTGCAAGGTTGGCCTTGCCCGCGCCTGATCCGCCGGTTCCCGCGACCGAAGTGGTCTGGCTGGCACCCCAGCTAAACGACATGATTGCAATCTCCTTAGTGTGGCCTTCGGCCACCGACTCACCATCGATTGCATCAAGCTTGAGAAAAAAATCTACCGCCATGACTTCTCCTTTACGTTGTTAATACTGCGAAATTGTTCAAAACGAGCTGCGTCCCGCTACCCCGCTCAAGCAGCCGCGGCAGGCAACTCCGCAACAAGTCTCAGGGATACGGTCAGCTCATCCAACTGGAAGTGTGGCCGCATAAAAGCAACTGCACGGAGTACTCCAGGCTTACCCGGAACCTCCATAACCTCGATCCTCGCCTCACGCAGCGGCCTCTCCGCCTTCGCGGCGGCTGAGCCCGTGTCATCGGCAAGCACATAATTGTTAACCCACTGGTTGAGGAACCGCTCCGCCTCAACCCGGCTCATGGCGCTGCCGATCTTGTCGCGCATCATCGCCTTCAAAAAGTGAGCGAAGCGGCTCATCGCCATGATGTACGGCAACTGCGCCGAGAGGCGCGCATTCGCATTCGCCTCCGGCTTGTCATACAACTTGGGCTTGTTGCAGGTCTGCACACTGAAGAACGCTGCCTTGTCCGTACCTTTGCAATGCACCAGCGGCACGAAGCCCTGATCGGCCAGCTCCTTCTCGCGGCGGTCGGTGATGGACACCTCAGTCGGGCACTTCAGCGCCACGTCGCCCTCGTCAGTGCGGAAGTTGTGCGCCGTCAGTCCTTCGACCAACCCACCGCCCTCAACACCGCGGATGGCCGCGCACCAACCTGACTTTGCGAACGAGTTCGTCATCCGCGCCGCCAGTCCATACGCCGCATTGCCCCAAAGATACTTCGAGTGGTCGCGCCCGTCGACCGCCTCCTCGTACGCAAAGGCCTCGATCTGCTTGGTCTCTTGCCCGTACGGCTGACGCATCAGGATGTGGGGCAGTGTCAGTGCCACGTAGCGGGAGTCATCCGATTGCCGGAACGACTTCCACTTCGCGTACTCTGTGCTGTCGAAGATCTTCGACATGTCGCGTGGAGCGCCCAGCTGCGTGTAATCCTGCAGGTTCATGAGCTGCGCTGAGGCCGCCGAGAGGAATGGCGCGTGAGCCGCGGATGCGACCTGACCGATCTTCTCCAAAAGCTCGAGGTCCTCCGGTCCGCGGCCAAACTCGTAGTCCCCCACCATCGCCGCAAAAGGCGCACCGCCGAAGACGCCGAACTCTTCCTCGTACACCTTCTTGAAGAGTGCGCTCTGGTCGAACTCCGGCGCGCGTTGCAGGTCGCGGAGAAGGTCCTTCTTCGAGGCGTTCAGCACCTTGATCTTGAGCATGTCGTTGGTTTCACTCTGATCCATCAGGTACTTAATGCCGCGCCAGGTCGCCTCCAGCTTCTGAAACGAAGGATGATGCAGTACCTCGTTCAACTGGATGGAGATCAGCCGGTCGATCTGCGCGATGCGTGCGCTGATCGTCGCCTCGGCGTCCTTGCTGAGCGTCATGTGGCCATCGAGCACCTGGCCGACGAACTCCTTCACAAGGTCCTTGCCACGCTCAATGTCGCTCGGCGCGCGTCCCGGAAGACCCTGTTCCACAATCTGATCGAGAAGCGAACCCTCGCTGGTCTCTGTCTGCGCGGCTGCCGAGGCTACTGCGGTATTTGCGACGCTACTCATGTCCGCCTCCTGGGGTGACCGGTACTTCGTTACTCGTCTTGCCGCCGATTTCACCGCGCAGCTTGTCACGATCTTCCGTGCTCGACACCGCGTCGAACAGCATCTGGTCAAGCTTATCGTTGCCCTGCAGCGTACCACGCAGGTCCGACAGCCGTGTACGCAGGTCGAGTAGTTCCTTGAGCGGCTTTACCTGCTTGGCGACATTCTCCGGAGAAAAGTCATCCATGCTCTCGAAGTGCAGATCCACCTTAACCTGACCGGCGTTCGGGTCGTCGCTCAACTTGTTGTCGACCGAGTATGCGAGATGCGGCTGCATCCCTTTCAGGACCGTGTCGAAGTTGTCGGGGTTGATCTCGACAAACTTGCGGTCCTTCAACGCGGCAAGGGGCTTTTCCGGCTGGCCCGTCAAGTCTCCAAGAACGCCCATGACAAAGGGCAATTCCTTCATCTCGATCGCGTTGCCAACCTCAACGTCGTAAGTGATATGAACACGCGGCGACCGGACCCGGTCGAGTTTGTGCTGCGTACTTTCAGCCATGATGCTCCCCAATGTTCTGAAGTTGCGATGCCACTAAGAAAACACAGTCGATGTCCTAAGTCCAGAGGAAAACTTTTATCTGAGAGAAATTCAACCAGCCGTTCACGATTGCGATAGTGCGGCTCCCGGCCTTTTGGTTACAGAGCTTTTTGGTTGACCCGGACCTGCAAGATACGTTGCTATGGAAATCATCCAGCTTCGTCGTCACTTCACCTCTGTCGGTTTGGATAAATCCTTCAAGGAGAAAAGACACGCGTACCCGGTTCGGTCTGCAACTGTATAGCATCCCCGGCGCCGCTTCAAGCAAATTGTGCGGACGAAGACTGATGGTTGCCTCCGCATCTCCGGAAGCCGGCTGCACCGTCACAAAGCTGTGAATGCGGTCATCTCTTGCGGTAAGCTGGCGTAGTCTTTCCATACACGGAGCCCCATGCGCCAACTGCAACCCGTCATCTGGTCCAAGGGGACCTTTCTCTCGCCGCAACACCTCCAGGCGCAGGAGCGATTCGTCGAGGATACCGTCCGCTTCTATCTCGACTCGCTCGGCTCGAAATGCTGGGGCTTCCTTCGTCTGCAAATCGATGCAAAAGCGCTGACCGAAGGCACTCTCTCCATCGCCGCCGCCAGCGGAATCTTTCCCGACGCGCTTCCTCTCGACATTCCCGGGTCGGACTCGCAGCCGCCCTCGCGCGTTCTGGACGACTGCTTCCGTGATGGCCGCCAAAGCTGCGTCTTCTATCTCGCCATTCCGCAGTACCTGCACGGCGGCATGAACGTCTCGCTTCAGCGTGGCCGCGTCAGCACACGCTACCTCGCTCATCTTCAGATGACACGCGATGAGAACTCCGGCTCCAGTGAGAAGCCAGTGCAGGTCGCGCGCAAGAACCTTCAGCTGCTCGCCGATGGGGAGAACCTCGAAGGCTCCGTCCTGCTCCCTTGCGCGCGAGTCGCAAAGTCCGAGACGGGGATGTACCATCTGGACTCTACCTTCGTGCCCGCGCTCATGGACGTACACGGCTCCGACACCCTGATGGGCATCCTGCGCGGCATCATCGAACTGCTCGTCACTCGCTCCAGCCAGCTTTCAGGCGGTCGCCGTGAACGAAACAAGTCGCTTGCCGACTTTTCGGCGGCGGATGTCGCCAACTTCTGGCTGCTCTACACCATCAACACCCATCTCCCGGGTCTGCGTCACTATCTCGAATCGAGCAGTGTGCAGCCCGAGATGCTCTTCGGCGACCTCTCCGACCTGGCCGGATCACTCACCGCGTTTTCCGTCAAACTGGGACCGCGTGACCTGCCTCGTTATGACCACGAGCGGCTCGGCCCCTGCTTCCTCGAACTCGACCGCCTCATCCGGCTTATGCTCGAGACTGTCGTCCCCTCCAATGTCATCTCCATCCCGCTCAAGCCGCTTCGAGAGACCATTTACGCCTGTTCCATCGATAAGGACAGCTACTTCGAGAACTCGCGCTTTTACCTTGCCATCTCGGCCGACATGCGCGATGCCGACCTGATTGACCGCGTCCCCAAACTCACCAAAGTCTGTTCCGCCACTCACATCGAGACGCTTATCCGTCAGGCGCTGCCCGGCATTCGGCTCACCCACGTGGAAACGCCTCCCCGCGCCATACCGGTCAAGCTGCGCCACCGGTACTTTTCCGTCGAGCGGAACGGCTCCGCCTGGGAGGCCGTACAGCGTGCCCGAAACTTTGCCGTCTACGCTCCCTCCGACCTTCTCAACTCGCAGATGGAACTCATCATCCTGCTTCCTGAAGCCGGCTAGCTGCTCCTGAAGCCGACTAGCATCGTCGGCGGCTCACTTCTTCATCAGGAAGACAACCGCAACCAGGATCGCCAGTAAGAAAAAGATCACCAGGATTAGAAGAAGCGGAAGATACTGCTGCATCCCTCCCGGCGCGGAAGCCTTCGCGATCTCAGGCAGCTTCATCTCCGGCAACTTCGGGATCTGCGGCGGCTGCGGAGCATGGGGGACTGTGGGTAGCTTAGGAGCCTGCGGCATCGCCCACTGAGGTGGAGCAGAAGGGTTCGACGACGGTGCGTCGGGTGCTGCGGCTAAAGCTCCCGCCTGCTCACCACCTCGCAGTGCGCTCTCCCGCAACGTCGAGGCGTTCAGTATGCGCGTAAACTCACT
>CAXTWP010000003.1:29054-31635 GCA_964247945.1 uncultured Acidobacteriaceae bacterium
GACGGCACCGGCTGCAGCATCGCTCCGGCTTGCGGCATCCGGAACGCCTGTGTCGCGTCCTGCCCCGCCGAAGCAGCCTGGGGCTGGGGCAAAGGTTCAGCAGCGCGAGAGAGAGGCGAAACCGATGGCGGCGCATCTTCGCGGAGTGCACCGTACATCGCCGTAAACGCTCCAGGATGCTGGCCTGCCGCTGTCGGAGGTTGCGTCGCTGCAGGCGGTGGATAAGACCGCGGCGGTGTCTGCGATGGTTGGTCCAGCGCCCGCAGAAGCTGCGTCAAGGCGCCCGCGGAAGCATGGCTTGATGGCGCAGGCACCGGAGACAACGGAGATCGCGTCACGCTGCCGAGGGGTGAAAACGGTGGGTTTTCCCGCGCCGGCTCCTGCCGCGGACGAGGCCCCGCAAATGCCTGCGAGGCATCGCTGTTCGGCGGACCTGCCGATGCAACGGGAAGGGGGAAGGGAGTTGGTTCCGCACCCGGCGTTTGGAAGATGCGCGTAAATGGCCCAGGCGTCTCGGCCGCCGAACTCTGCGATTCCGGGTGCGCCGCGTCCCGCGGAGGAGCGGAAGGCGTACTGAACATCTGAGTGAACGAACCCGGCGCGGTGACGGGAACTTGCGCCCGCGATCCCATACCTGCCGGTTTGTTGGACGGCCCATCAAGGGCCTGGAACATCTGAGTGAACGAGCCGGGTTCCTGCTTCGGAGCCACCGGCGAGGCCGGGGAAGAGAGCGGCGCTTCATCGCGCTTCGACGTCTCAACAGGCGGCGCATCCAAGGCCTGAAACATCTGTGTGAACGACCCCGGCGAGGAGGCTTCCCGATCCGTCGAAATGGGAGGAGTTGAAGCCGACGCGCGAATAGGATCCGCATCCACGGGCTTCTTTTCCGTCGGTGCCCCATCCAGCGCCCGAAACATTTGGGTAAACGAGCCTGGTGTTGGAGCCGGTTCTGCGGCCTTCGGCAAGTCTGACGTTTCGATCGGCTCTGGAGAGCCGGGTGCAGCCCCCTCGGGCGACGGCTCAGTTGGCGGCGAAGAGAGTGCGGCAAACATCTGCGTAAATGAACCTGGATCAGCGGGCGGACGGTCGACTCGACCGGTCACCGCCGCGGGCGAAAAAGGCTCATCGAGCTTCTGAGCAAACAAGCTTGCACCCGGAGCGGGCTGGACCACCGGCTCGGTGACGGGACTGGAAGTCTCCGGCACAACCAAACTCTTTTCTCGCTCGGGCTGTGCCGGCGCGGCGTCCAACGCCCTGAACATCTGCGTAAATGAACCGGGAGCCGGCGCGCTGGGAGATGCAACCACCGCCTGCTCCTCCACGGGAGCCACACTCTCGAAGAGTTGCGTGAAGGAACTCGGAGCGGATCCGGCAACCGGCTGCGCCTGGAACGATGTGACCGCCGGTGACGGTAATCCTGTCGTCGTTGACTGTCCCGCGGCGGCGGACTCCACCTCTTTCCCCGGTCCAGGCGCGCCCGGCTGCTTTCCCTGTTCATAGTTCAAAGCCCGGAGCAGCTGCGTAAATCCGCCGCTTGATTCCGGCTGTGGTGCCGAAGCAGCCGGCGGCGTCGGTGTCGGCGGCAGAGTCATGGGTGGCGGCGCGCCGTCAGCTTTCAGTGCGGGCGACCGCAGTATATTCATAAGCTGGTCGGTCCCCTCAGTTCTCGATGAGTCCGCCTTAAAGATTACCGAATGCACGACAGGCAAGGGGCGGCTCGACGTCTCTTCGGCGCTTACCATGGGCTGCTCTGAAGACGCAATACCGGCAGACATCACGCCAAAGAGTCCCGTCGCACTGGAACTGCCCGGCGAGGGCGTACTTTCTTTCTCCGCCGCCGCTCCCGCGGGGCCTTTCTCCTCATCGTTTTGTCTCAGGAACCTGTCTGCATCCATGCCCGCTCCATCATGTACCGAACGCTGGGACCGTGCGCCACATCGCTTTGGACGAATGATAGCCGATCCCGCGAAGATTCTCTTGACATCGCTCCGGAACGTTCCTAGCATACCGGTACGGTCCACACGCAAACGCTACGAAACAAACGTAAATACCGGTTCGCCCGCGCCTTCAACAGACGGAGCCTTTAGACTCATCTTCGGTATCGGTCTGCATCGGCGTACACTTGCGCTCGCGTATCGACGCCACATCTCACGTCATTCCACGGATTGCTCGCCATGAAGTTTCTGTCTCGTGTTGTCTGGTCGGAGGGGATGCATCTCGGTCCTCATCACTTCCAGACACAGAGCCGGTACTTTGAAGACTCTCTCTGGTTCCTCACCTCCGGCCTGCGTCGCAATCCCTGGGGCCTTATCTCGCTCGATCTCGACCGGGAAGCCATTCGCAACGGAAACGCCGTGCTCCGCTACGGTTCCGGTGTTTTTCCCGATGGCCTCGTCTTCGACATCCCGGACAGCGACCCCGCGCCGCCGGCCGTCAGCCTCCGTGATCTCTTCTCCCCCACCGACAGCGAACTCCTGCTCTTCCTCAGCGTGCCCAAACGCAGCCCCCAGGGCCTGGACTGCGATGTAAGCAGCGCTTCCACGACCTCCGCCCGCTACAAATCCGTCGAGCGTTCTCTCAC
>CAXTWP010000004.1:0-10169 GCA_964247945.1 uncultured Acidobacteriaceae bacterium
GATCCAGCCCCGCCCCTGTCAGCAAGCCGTCCCAACCCGTTGCAAGCAGGTTCAGCCCGATGCCGTCCTCCTCAAGGTTTGAGGTCGCCGTCGGTGCCTCCACCTTCGCCGAAGCCGGCTGCAGCTCCAGCCACAAAAACGAGTAAGGCGCGATCGTCAGCGGATACGGCGCGCCGGTGATCAGCGGAAAGCTGACATACCCCAGCATCTCCACTGGCTGCATCCCCGCGAACTGCGCCAGGTCCAGCGACACCGGCTGCGCGAATCGCGACAGGTTCGCCACGCACAGCACCGTCTCCGCCGTTTCCAGCGTGTCCACCGGCGGGGTCGCGGCTGTCTCCCTCGTCGAGGTCGCCAGAGGATCGTATCGCCGGATGTACGCGAGGATCTTCCGGTTCTCCGGGTGCAAAAACTCCAGCGTTCCCCGCCCAAACACCTGGAACAGCTTCCGCAGCGCGATCATGTTCCGCGTCCAGTGCAGCAGCGACGACTGGTCCGACTGCTGCGCCTCCACATTGATCGCCTGGTAGCCCCACACCGGGTCCATGATCACCGGGAAGTATAGCTTCGCCGGAACCGCCTTCGAGAACCCTGCGTTGCGGTCTGAGTTCCACTGCATCGGCGTCCGCACACCGTTCCGGTCGCCCAGGTAGATGTTGTCCCCCATCCCGATCTCGTCGCCGTAGTACATGATGGGCGTGCCCGGAAAGCTCAGGAGCAGCGAATTCAGCAGCTCGATCCGCCGCCGGTTGTTGTCCACCAGCGGTGCCAGCCGCCGCCGGATTCCCACATTGATCCGCATCCGCGAGTCCGACGCGTACGCCAGATTCATGTAGTCGCGCTCGTCGTCTGTCACCATCTCCAGCGTCAACTCGTCGTGATTGCGCAGGAACAAACCCCACTGGCAGTTGTCTGGAATGTCCGGCGTCTGCGCCATGATGTCCGTGATCGGCAGCCTGTCCTCCTGCCGCAGCGCCATATAAATGCGCGGCATCAGCGGAAAATGGAACGCCATGTGGCACTCATCGCCGTCGCCGAAGTAGGGCCGCACATCCTCCGGCCACATGTTTGCCTCGGCCAGCACCAGCCGGTTCTCATACTCCTCATCGATGACCTTGCGTATCTCCTTGATCTTGACGTGTGTATCGGGCACGTTCTCGCAGCTCGTCCCGTCCCGCTCCACCAGGTACGGGATCGCGTCCAGCCGCAGCGCATCCACGCCCATGTCCATCCAGAAGCGCATCGCGTTCAGCACCTCGTCCATCACCCGTGGGTTGTCGAAGTTGAGGTCCGGCTGGTGCGAAAAGAACCGGTGCCAGTAGAACTGCTTGGCCACCTCATCCCACGTCCAGTTCGACTTCTCCGTGTCCGTAAAGATGATCCGTACGCCCTTGTACAAATCCTGCGTGTCCGACCACACATACATCGCCCGCTCCGGCGACCCCGGAGGCGCACTTCGCGCCGCCTGAAACCACGGGTGCTGGTCCGACGTGTGATTGATGACCAGCTCGATCATCACCTGCATCCCGCGCAGATGCGCCTCGTTCAGAAACTGCTGGAAGTCGTCGATAGTCCCATAGCTGGGATTCACGCCGTTGTAGTCCATGATGTCGTAGCCGTCGTCCCGTAGCGGAGAAGGGAAGAAGGGCAGCAGCCAGAGGCACGTCACGCCCAGGTCCTGCAGATAATCCAGCTTCGAGATCAGGCCCTGAAAGTCCCCGATCCCATCGCCGTTCGAGTCCATAAACGCACGAACGTGGATCTCATAGATGACCGCATCCTTATACCAAAGCGGATCGGTGGCGCTCCCGGCTTTCTTCAAGGCTCAAGTCTCCGTTTTCAGTATGATGCAAACTCTCACCCCGCGTTCCTTGTGGGGGAACCACGCACTATACTCACAGCCGCACCAGCTTGAGAAAAAACCTTCCGCCGCAGTTGATCTTGTCTTTCCTGTGTGTCAGAAGCTGTTTCGGCACCTAAAGCACCAGGCCCTTTATTCTGAGGTGAGTTAGGAGGTTACGATGGCAGTCCTGGACTGGTCACGGTGTGGCGAGGTGGAAAGTATCCCGGCAAAGTCAGCAGGCTTAGGTTCTCCAAGGAACCAGAACGCCAACCAGCGTTTACCTAGCCGTTCCTCATGAATACTCCTCGACAACGGTGAACCACGCGGACTGGTTCGCCTGCTGACGAAGCATGATGTTCAAGAGGTCACAGTTGACTCTTAGTGCTCACTGTCTACGAGGGTTACGGTAAAACCGCAACCTACAAACAAAAGCGTTCCTAGAAACGGCTGGCAGAAGTACCGTCTTGACATGAATACGAATGCTTCTTCTCCGCACCCGTTGAAAGTACAACTACACTCTCGAATCCCACTCCTTCAGAGCGATCTGTGAGGCATACAGCCGTGCAGTTGGAGATGATTCGTGCACGTTTCAGGATGGCCCATCTAGTGGCATTCCTATTATTGATCGCAGCCTACATGTTACTCGTCGTTTCTGGGCACGCTGGCCAAGCCGAACTATTGTTGAAAACCGGATCTTCTCTCATGATCTGATTCACGCAACAGAGATCGAACTAGCCTCCCGCTCCACCCGAAACACATGCGCCGGCATCACCTCCGGCCGCAGAGCCACATAGTTACTCCGCCCCTTCCACGTGTACGTCGCGCCCGTCAGCAGGTCCTCCACCGTAAACGGCTGCGACGGGTCGCTCCCTAGTCCCAGTTCCTTCACATCCAGCTCAATCCATCCCGCCTGCTCCTGCTGCGGGTCCAGGTTGATCGCCACCAGAATCACGTTATTGCCCGCCCGCTTGCTGTAGCACATCAGCTGCGGGTTATCCACCGGATGGAAGTGCAGCGAGCCATCGCTTCGCAACGCCGGGTTCTCGCGCCGCACTGTATTGATCCGCGCCACCAGCGGTGCAAGCGAGAGCGGGTCCGACCGGTCCCACTGCCGCAGCTGGTACTTTTCGCTGTCCAGGTACTCTTCGCTGCCGGTCTTGCCCGCGCTCGGCTTGGCCGGACGTCCCTCGCATAGCTCAAACGCCGGCCCGTAGATGCCGTAGTTCGCCCCCAGCGTCGCCGCCAGGATCAGCCGCTGCATAAACGCCGGCCGGCCGCCCTTCTGCAGCGACTCATGCAGAATATCCGGCGTGTTTGGCCACAGGTTCGGGTGGAAGAAGTCCGTCACCGGCGGCTTCGTAATCTCCTCGAAATACGCCTGCAGCTCCGCCTTCTCCGTCCGCCACGTAAAGTACGTGTACGACTGTGTAAATCCACCTTTCGCAAGCGAATACATCACGTGCGGCCGCGTAAACGCCTCCGCCAGGAAGATCACCTCCGGGTGGGTCGTGTGCACCTCCGCAATGCACCATTCCCAGAACGGCAGCGCCTTCGTATGCGGGTTGTCCACCCGGAAGACCTTGACCCCATGCCCGATCCAGAACGTGAACACCGAGAGCAGCTCCTCCCATAGTCCACGCCAGTCGCTCGACTCAAAGTTCAGCGGGTAAATATCCTGGTACTTCTTCGGCGGATTTTCCGCGTACTGGATCGACCCATCCGGCCGGAGGATGAACCACTCCGGATGCTCCTTCACCCACGGGTGGTCGGGTGAGCATTGGAACGCGATATCGAGCGCCAACTCCATCCCCTGCCCGTTCGCCGCTGCGACCAGCGCGGAGAAGTCCGCCATCGTACCCAGCTCGGGATGGATCGCCTTGTGTCCGCCGTCCGGCGCTCCGATCGCCCACGGACTCCCGTGGTCTCCCGCTGCCGCCACCACGCTGTTGTTCGGTCCCTTCCGGTATTGCACCCCGATCGGGTGGATCGGCGGCAGATACAGCACGTCGAAACCCATCGCCGCGATCTCCGGCAGCCGCGCCTGCACATCCGCCAGCGTCCCATGCCGGTTCGGGTCATCCGACGCCGACCGCGGAAACAGTTCATACCACGTCGAGTAGCGCGCCCGCTCCCGGTCCACCCACACCGGCACCTCGCGTTCGTACCGCGTCGCCAGGTCCAGGTTCGGGTACCGCGCTGCAAGTTCCCGTATCTCTTCTGTGATCGGGTCTTCATAAAACGCCGCGTTCTGGTCCGCCAGCCACCGCAACGAGGTCACCACCTCCATCAGGTGCTTCGCGTCCCGCCCTTTCGCCCGCTCCGCGGTCTGCTCCAGCAGCAGCGCGCCCGTGCGCAGCGCCAGCGGTATGTCCTGCGGCTCCGCCGTAGTCTGCGGTGTGGATTCTGTAGGCTCCTTCGGGTCCGGCTGCGCCCCCAGACGCTTCTTCAAGTCGTCCGCCCACGTATCAAAGTGGTCCACCCACGCCTGCAGCGTAAACTCCCATGCCCCCAGCTCATCGGCCAGAAAGCTCGCAGTCCAAAGGTCGTTGTTCACCGCCACCAGCGGCGTCGTCCGCCACCGCCGCTCCCCCGCTCGCCGATACAGCAGCCGTCCACCCACATGGTCGTGCCCGTCGCCAAACGCCGCGCACGTTACCGCCACCATGTCGCCCAGGACGCGCTTCACAGGATACCGCCCGCCGTTTACCTCCGGCGACACCTCTTCGAGAACAACGCGCTTGCGGCCTTCGATAGGTTTCATTCAGTCCATTCTCATTATGTCGTTCGTGTTCCACTCTTGGTTCTTCCGCGACGGTGAGCCGGCTCCAAATCGTTTCTGACGCATCGTAAGACCGTGGTACTCATCAGTCACTAGAGATGCCGCGCCGCCGGTCGCTGGTTGCTGGCGCGCTTACAAGGATGGGTTTGTGGATCTTGGCTGGGGAAAGAAAGCCGCGCCGCTGCACGGCTCGCGCATCGAAGATTACGCCCTCATCGGCGACTGCCGGACCGGCGCGCTCGTCTCGCTAACCGGCTCCACCGACTGGCACTGCTGGCCCAACTTCGCCTCCGGAGCCTGCTTTGCTGCCCTGCTCGGCACCCGCGACCACGGCCAGTGGCAGATCGCTCCCGAAAAGCCGGAGAAGATTGCCTCCTGCACCCGCCAATACCGGTCCCACACCATGGTCCTCGACACCCGCTTCGAGACTCCAACCGGCGAGGTCCTCCTCACCGACTTCATGCCCCCGCAGGACGACGGCCCCGGCAAGCAGTCTCTCGGCCACTCGCAGGTCGTCCGCATCCTGACCGGCCTCCGCGGCAAAGTCACTCTCCGCCTGGACCTCGCCCTCCGCTTCGATTATGGCCGCACCGTCCCCTGGGTCACCAAGTCCGACCACGAACTGCATGCCGTCGCCGGACCCGACATGGTCGTTCTCCGTGTCAAATCCTCCGATGGCGTCCATCTCCCGCTTGAAGGTGAGGGCATGTCCACCGTCAGCACCTTCACCCTTAAGGCTGGCCAGACCATCGCCTTCACCCTTACCTACGGCTCCTCCATCGGGCCCGTCCCTCCACCCACAGATGCCGCCGCCGCGCTCGACGCGACCGCCGCCTACTGGTGCCGCTGGTCCGAGCGCAGCAACTACCGCGGCGACCACGCCGACGCCGTCGAGCGCTCCCTTATAACCCTCAAGGCCATGACCTACCAGCCCTCCGGCGGCATCGTCGCCGCCCTCACCACCTCGCTCCCCGAGCAGCTCGGCGGCTCCCGCAACTGGGACTATCGCTACTGCTGGCTCCGCGACACCTCCTTTACCCTCCTCGTTCTCATGTACGCCGGCTACACCGAGGAGGCCGTCGCCTGGCGACGCTGGCTCCTCCGCGCCGTCGCCGGCTCGCCTGAGCAGGTCCAAACCATCTATGGCATCGACGGCGAGCGCCAGATGCCCGAGTGGACCGCCGACTGGCTCCCCGGCTATGAGCACTCCCAGCCCGTCCGCATCGGCAACGCCGCCGTCAACCAGTTCCAGCTCGATGTCTTCGGCGAGGTCGTCGCCGCCCTCGGCCGCACTCCCCAGGCCGAGGACGACATCCGCGTCTCCTCCAGCTCCCTCCAGGCCGCCCTCGTCAACCACCTCTGCCACGTCTGGCCCGAGCCCGACGAAGGCATCTGGGAGATCCGCGGCCCGCGCCAGCACTTCACGCACTCCAAAGTTATGGCCTGGGTGGCCCTCGACCGCGCCATCAAGCAAGTCGAACGCTACGACCCTAAATCCGTCGACCTGAAGCGCTGGATCAAAAACCGCGACCTCATCCACAAAGAGGTCTGCGAGAAAGGTTTCAGCAAGAAACTCAACAGCTTCACCCAAAGCTACGGCTCCGACGTCCTCGATGCCTCCTGCCTGCGCCTCGTCCTAGTCGGCTTCCTCCCCCCCGACGACCCTCGCATCCTCGGCACCGTTGCGGCCATCGAGAAAGGCCTCATCAAGGACGGCTTTGTCCTCCGCTACGACACCACCAAGTCCAGGGATGGCCTCACCGGCAGCGAAGGCGCATTCCTCGCCTGCAGCTTCTGGTTGGCCACTAACCTCTGGCTCATCGGCCGCCATGACGACGCCCGCGCCCTCTTCGAACGCCTCCTCAACATCCGTAACCAGGTCGGCCTTCTTTCCGAGGAATATGACCCCGCCACCGGCCGCCAGGTCGGCAACTTCCCCCAGGCCCTCTCCCACATCGCACTGGTCCACACCGCCTTCACCATGGCCGGTCTCTGGCATCCTGAAACCATCACTCACCTATAGTCTTGGCCTTGCCGCCGTTCTGATTAGGCTTTATCTCCACCCGTAAATCTGAAAGACTGAGGGCATGAGTACAACGGCGGCGGTAAAGGTGTTTGCGGATCGTATTGGACGGATCGAGGTTTCGGCCACCATGGCCATCACAGCGGCGGCGCTGAAACTGAAAGCCGAGGGCGTCGATCTGGCTGACTTCGGCGCGGGCGAGCCCCACTTTCCAACTCCCCGCCACATCAAGGACGCAGCCATCGACGCCATCGAGAAGAACTTCACCCGCTACACCAACGTCGCCGGCATCCCCGAGGTCCGCAAGGCCATCGTCGACCGCCACGCCTGCGACTTCGGCTCCAACTACACCCCCGACGAGTGCGTCTTCACCACCGGCGGCAAGCTTGCGCTCTTCAACGCCATCCAGGTCCTTGTCGACCACGGCGACGAGGTCATCCTTCCCGTACCCTATTGGGTCAGCTTCAAAGACATCATCCGGTACGCGGGCGGCGTTCCGGTGCTGGTTGAGACGGAAGAGGCCGAGAACTTCCGCGTCACCGCCGCCATGATCGAACAGGCGATCACCTCGCGCACCAAGGCCATCATCCTCAACACCCCATCCAACCCCTCCGGCGCGGTCGTCGCGCCTGAGGACCTCGAAGCCATCGTCCGCCTCGCCCACCGGCACGGAATCTTCTGCCTGCTCGACGAGTGTTACGTCTACCTCAGCTTCAACGGCGACCTGATCAGCGGCGGCAGCTTCCTCGACTGCAAGGAGCACGTGATCGTGCTCGGCTCCCTCTCGAAGACCTATGCCATGACCGGCTGGCGTGCCGGCTTCGCTCTCGGGCCGAAAACCGTTGTTGCCGCCATGAGCAAGCTGCAGTCGCAGAGCACCTCCAACACTGCCAGCATCGTCCAGCGCGCCTCCATCGCCGCGCTCACCGGCTCGCAGGAGTGCGTCGCCGAGATGCGCGCCGACTACATCACCCTGCGCGACCAGGTGCTCGCGGGCTTCGCCACCATTCCCGGTCTCACCTGCACCGTCCCTCAGGGCGCCTTTTACGTCTACCCCAACGTCAGCCGGTTCTTCGGCAAAGGCGGGGTCCGCTCGGCGGCCGATATCGCCGCCGGTCTACTCAAGCAGGCTCACGTCGTCGTCGTTCCGGGCGAGGCGTTTGGGACGACCGAGCATATCCGGCTCTCCTACGCAGTCTCCCACGAGGTTGTGGCTGAGGGTGTCAAGCGGATGCGAACCTACTTTGCAGGGCTGGGAGCGTAGGACAGCATCCCAAAGTGACGATCGTTTCCGTACATGCGGATAACGTTTGCCGGTTCTGGTGCTTCTGGCGGTTAGGATAAGGACACGCGAGGAGACCATGCAGTTTGCACCAGTGATTTTGGCGGGCGGAAGTGGGACGCGCTTCTGGCCGCGCAGCCGCAAGGCGCGGGCCAAGCAGGTGCTGGCGCTCGACGGCGAGCGGACGATGATCCAGCAGACACTCGACCGGCTGCGGCCGCTCAGCGACCCAGCAGACGTCTGGGTCGTCACCAACTTGCTGTTGAAGGACACCATCGCCGAGCAGCTTCCCGAGGTGCCGGACGAGCATGTCCTCAGTGAGCCATCGGCCCGGAACACCGCCCCGGCCTGCGCCCTGGCCGCGTTCCTGCTGGAGAGGACCGCACCTGACACAGTCATCGGCATCTTCCCGTCGGACCACATCGTCAAAATCCCTCTTCGCTTCGCGGAGGTGGTGCGAGCCGGTATCGCGCTCGCGGCGAGCGGCGCGCGCATCGTCGTCCTCGGCGTCCCGCCCACACGCCCCGAGACCGGCTACGGCTACATCGAGCAGGGTGAAGTGGTCAACGCCGCCACCGTACCCTGCGGCTCCATTCCTGCACGCCGGGTCAAGCGGTTCACCGAGAAGCCCGACCTCGCCACCGCCCAGGTCTTCCTCGATACTGGAAACTATGCCTGGAACGGCGGCATCTTTCTTTGGAGCGCCCGCACCCTAGCCAACGCCATCCGGGAACACTGTTCGGCAATGGCTCCGCTGCTCGAAGAGATCGCCTCAGCCTGGGGCACACCCGACTTCGCCCGCGTCTTTGCCGAAACTTATTCGCAATGCGATAGCATCTCGATCGACTACGCCGTGCTTGAGCCGCGCTCGGCCAAGGGCGAGGGTCGGAACGAGATCTACTGCCTGCCCGCCGACTTCGCCTGGACTGACATCGGCTCCTGGGCCGCGCTGCACGAGCACCAGGCGGAACTGCCGGAACTGACCGGCTGCGGCGGTGCGAACGTGGTCGACGCGGGCAACAGTCTCGCCATCGAGGCGCACCGCAACTACGTCTTCGCGCCCGGTAAAGCCGGCGTGCTGCTGGGCGTCGACGACCTGGTGGTCGTCGAGACGGAGGACAGTCTGCTCATTACGACGCGGGCCCGGTCACAGGATGTAGGCAAGGTGGTCAAGGCGCTCACCGACGCCGGGAGGCACGAACTGATATGAACACCACCGCGGTCAAGTTCGGCACGGACGGCTGGCGCGGCATTATCGCCGACGACTTCACCTACGCCAACGTGCGCGTCGCGGCGTCGGCCATCGCCCACTACGTACTCGCACAGCAAGATGCGCCCCTTGCCGTTAGCAGCGGCGTCTGCGTAGGCTACGATACGCGTTTCGGGTCGCACTCCTTTGCCCGCATCGTTGCTGAGGTCATGTCGAAGGCCGGTATTCCCGTCCTGCTCGCCGACGCCATCACCCCCACCCCGGCGCTCAGCTACGCGGTGCGTGAGCGCGGCGCGGCCGGCGGCGTCATGATCACCTCCAGCCACAATCCCGCCGAGTGGAACGGGGTCAAGTACAAGGCCAGCTACGGCGGCTCCGGTCGGCCCAGCATCATCGCGGCCATCGAGGGCTACCTCGGAAGGGAGCTGCCGTTCGCGCCCACTCCGGGCACGATCAAGGAAGTCGACTTCAACACGGACTATATCGCGGCCATCACTCGCTTCGTCGACCTCCCGGCCATCAAAGCCTCCGGCTACAAGTTCCTGATCGACACCATGTACGGTGCGGGGCAGGGGGTCATCGCGGGCATATTCACAAAGGCAGGCGTACCCTTTGTCGCCATGCGCAGCGAGATCAATCCGGCGTTCCCCGGCATCAACCCGGAGCCGATCCTGCCCCACATCGCCGAGACGCAGCGCGTCGTGGTTGAGCAGGGCTGTGACGCCGGCTTCATCACCGACGGCGACGCCGACCGCATCGGCGCGGTCGATGAGCACGGCAACGTGGTCGACGCGCATAAGATCTTCGTCATCCTGCTCAAGTGGCTGCTCGAGCGCAAGGGTTGGCCGGGCGATGTGACCCGCGCCTTCAACACCACAAAGATGCTAGACCGCATCGCCGCCAGGCACGGCCGGACGCTCCATGAGCATGGGATCGGCTTCAAGTATGTCTGCGACCTGATGCTCGAAAAAGATATTCTGATCGGCGGCGAAGAGTCTGGCGGCGTGGGCATCAGCCGCCACCTGCCGGAGC
>CAXTWP010000004.1:10179-11967 GCA_964247945.1 uncultured Acidobacteriaceae bacterium
GGCATGCTCAACTCGCTGCTGCTGGCCCAGGTCATGGCGGACGAGCGCAAGACTCTCGGCCAGTTGGTCGCAGCGCTCCAGCAAGAGTTCGGCGAGCATCAGTACGGGCGTATCGACATGCACATCGATGAGGAGCTGAAGCAGTCGGCTATTGCCCGCGCCCGTGCCAAGACTGTTGGCACCGCGATGGCCGGACTGAACGTGCTGCGCATCGAGACGATGGACGGTATCAAGTTCTTCCTTGACAATCCGGACTGCTCAGGCCTGCCGAACGCCGCCGAGACCTGGCTGCTCTTTCGCGCCTCGGGGACAGAGCCGTTGCTGCGCGTCTACTGCGAGAGCTGCTCGGTCGCGTCCGTCACCCGCGTGCTCGAAGCCGCGCGGCACTTTGTGCTGGCCGGAGGCATGCCTTGAGCTACAAACTCCAGCAAGAGGATGGATTCACGGTCATCGGGATCTCGGCAAGGGTGTTGAACGCAGAGCCGCGCCATATCGGTAATCTGTGGCGGGAGTTCTATGCAAGGGGCGGCGCGGCTTCGCATTTGGGCCGGCTGGACGATGCGGTCTGCTGCGTCTACTGCGAGTACCAGGGCGATTGGACCCAGCCCTACACCATAGTGATCGGGTGCGCGTTCGCTCCCGACGCAACCGTGCCCAAAGGCATGAAGCAGGTGACGGTTCCGGCGGGACCGTTTGTGGTGCTGCAAGCCGCCGGTGAACTGCCGCAGGCGGTGATTGCGGCCTGGTCCAAGGTTTGGGCGACCCCGCTCGACCGGCGATATCAGGCCGATTACGACCTGTATGCCGCCGACGGTGCTGTCTCGATCCATGTGGGGGTGCGGTGAGCAGGACGCAGATACGTCTGGAAGCCAAGGGGCTGCTCTTCGACATGGATGGGGTGCTGGTCAGCTCCATCGGCTCGGTGAACCGCTGCTGGCGGCGCTGGGCGGCGCTCTACGAGGTGCCCGGTGCCGAACGCTATGAGGTGCCGCATGGGGTCCGCGCGATCGACATCATCCGCATGCTGCGACCGGACATCGACCCGGCGGAGGGGCTGCGGGTGATCGAGGATTTGGAGCTCGAAGACACCGCCGACCTGCGGGTGCTTCCCGGGGTCAAAGTTTTACTGGAGTCTTTGCCAATCGAGCGATGGGCGATCGTCACCTCGGCGACGCGGCGGCTGCTGCTTGGAAGGCTTGCTGCGGCGGGGCTGCCGGTGCCGGAGCGGCTGATCTCGGCCGACATGGTGGAGCGCGGCAAGCCCGACCCGGAACCGTATCTGCGGGGAGCGGAGCGGCTGGGCTTTGCCCCGGCCGAGTGCCTGGTCGTCGAAGACGCACCGCCCGGTGTCGGCGCGGGCAAGGCGGCGGGTTGCAGGGTGCTCGGTGTGCTGGGGACGCACTCGCTGGTGGAACTTGCTGAGGCCAACTGGGTAGCGGCGTCGCTTGTGGGGGTGCGGGTGACGGTCGTTGAGGATGGGCTTGCGGTCGACTTTGAAGCGGTCGACTTTGAAGCAGTCCGATAGACGGCGATACCTACCGATCGAGCAAGAGAGCCTCTACGCGCGCCAGGCCTGCTTCGGTGTCAACGCCGATGGTGTCATACGCCGTGGGTTCGACGTAGAGGCTAAGACCGTTTTCCAGCAGCCGAAGCTGTTCGAGGCGTTCAGACAATTCCAACGGGCTCGGCGCGAGTTGAGTGAAGCGGACGAGGGCGGCCTTGCGGTAGGCGTACAGGCCAAGGTGCTTCCAGTAGATGGTTCCGCCGGTTCCGTCCCGATCGTAAGGG
>CAXTWP010000004.1:11977-12364 GCA_964247945.1 uncultured Acidobacteriaceae bacterium
GGGATAGGGGCGCGCGAAAAGTAGAGGGCGCGGCCGTCCGCCGCAGTCACCACCTTGACGGCGTTAGGATTTCCGATGTTCTCGGGGGTGCAGAGGACTTTGAGCGTGGTCACGTCGATGTTCGGCTTGGCAAAGGGCCGCAGGAGTGACGTGAGGTGCTCGGCGCGGAGGAGCGGCTCGTCACCCTGAATGTTGATGTAAAGGTCGAAATCGTTATAGGCGGTGAGCTGCGCGACGGCTTGAACACGATCGGTGCCGCTCGCAAGGTCGGTCGAAGTGATCTCCACGGGCCACCGGTTTCTTCGGCAAAGCTCGGCGACCTCGGCGGCATCGGTGGCGATCACTACGGCATCGAGCTGCGGGCAGGCGCGCGCGGCCTCGTAGATG
>CAXTWP010000004.1:12374-13135 GCA_964247945.1 uncultured Acidobacteriaceae bacterium
GCCGTCCAGCGACCATGCGAAGAACCTTGCGGGGCAGGCGTGTGGAGCCCAGGCGGGCGGGGATGACGCCCAAGACACGTTGGTCATGTGGCTTTTCGAGCGGGGTTGAGTCGGGTATCATGGTTGAAGGCTGTGGGGCGGCGTTTGCGTTATTCATAACAGGTTTGACCATGCCGATGCATCCAAAACACCCGGCGGTGTAGCTCAGATGGTTAGAGCGACGGACTCATAACCCGTAGGTCGACGGTTCGATTCCGTCCACCGCCACCATGATCTAAATATGTGCTCGTCTCAACGATTGTTTTTCGCTTTCAGGTAGCAACCCGTTGGTGGATGAGCAGCAAGTCGCCGTGCATGTCGTTGCGCAGAGCGATCATCTCCGAGCGGAGACAGCCAATTTCTGAATGCATTCCGAGCGTAAGTTGCCGATCTCAGACCGCATCTCGGCGTGGAGATCGCGCACGTCCTGGCGTGAGAGGATGATGCCGATCAGAGTGGTGACGGTAGGCGAAAGGGCGGCCGGCGCTACGATCGTAATGGCTGTAACGGTGTTCATACCCCTGACTCATCCATGCTTATCGTTCTAGATCATTCCCAACGAGAGCCGCACCAGTCGTCATTGTAATTTGGCGTATCTACCGGTTGCGTTCCAGAGTATCATTTCGTCTAACGCGCTAGTATGCGAAGAGGTGTCTCCCTTTATGCCCAAGAGTTCGAAGATTCTGCTGCTGACTGTGTCGGTAGCTTTGGTGTTGACAGTG
>CAXTWP010000004.1:13145-29269 GCA_964247945.1 uncultured Acidobacteriaceae bacterium
GTTCTTGGGGGCGAACGCGACCGGGGTAAGCGCGGCATCGCATTCCGGCAGAGATGATACGCAAGAGGGTGCCTATAAGCAGATCAACGTTTACAGCGAGGTGCTGCGGCATATTCAGACGGACTACGTGGTCGATCCGAGCATCCCGTCGGTGACCAATGGAGCACTGCGTGGACTGCTGGAATCGCTTGACGCGGACTCGAGCTACCTGACGCCGGCGGAGTACAAGGCGTACAAGGCCGATAAGGGCGGCAAAGCGCAGGTGGGAATCAATATTTCGAAGCGGTTCGGGTATGCGACCGTGGTCTCGGTGGTCCCGGGCAGTCCGGCGGAGAAGGCGAACCTGAACGACGGCGACATTGTGGAAGCTATCGGAACGGCGGACACGCGGGACCTTTCCCTGGCGATGATCCAGCGGCTGCTTGAGGGTAAGTCGGGAAGCGAGTTGGTTTTGGCGGTGGTGCGGCCCCCAAAAGTGACGCCGGAGAAGGTGACCATGACGCGGCTGGACCTGGCGCTACCGCCGGTGTCGGAGACGTTGTATGAGAATTCAAGCATTCTTTACCTCAAGCCGGGTACGTTGGATCATGAGCATGTGCAGCAGGTCGAGGCCAAGCTGAAGGCAATGCAGAAGAACGGAAGCAAAAAGATTCTGCTGGATCTGCGCGATGTGGCGGCGGGCGACATGACCGAGGCGACGCGGCTGGCCAACTTCTTCCTGAAGACGGGAACGATTGCTACGCTTGAGGGCCAGAAGGTGGCCAAGCAGACGTTTGCCGCCGATCCGGCGAAGGCGCTACAGCCGACAGCACCGATGGTGGTGATTGTAAACCGGGGAACGTCGGGGCCGGCGGAGCTGGTGGCGGGCGCGCTGCTCGACGACAAACGGGCAGATCTTGTGGGCGAACGCACGTTTGGCGAAGGTGCACAGCAGAAGACGTTTGAGCTGCCGGATGGCGCGGCGTTGATCCTGTCCGTGGCTAAATACGCGGCTCCTTCGGGCAAGAAGCTGCAGGATGAAGGAGTTACGCCCGGTATGCTGGTGGCGGGGAACATTCCGGACGAGGTCGGCGATGACGAGGAGGGCGCGGCTCCAGACGCGTCAGCCGCTCCGGTGAAGAAGCCGGGGGTACAAGTGGATGAGCAGCTATCGAAGGCGCTGGATTTGTTGAAGGGTAAGGCTGCTTAGGGTTCGCTGCGGATACCGGAATGGGCGTTTGGTCGCCGGCGTGGTCTTGCGCTTCAGAGCAGTCCTCGCTTTGCGCGGTAAGATAGTAGGGCCATGCCGACGACGAGCCGTGAGCCGCGAGAGCCTCAAGTCAGACTAGTTCTTCGCCGATCCCGGTGGCGAGATTTGGCCGAGGCAGCGGTCTATGGGATCGCTCATCCGTTGAACTTGCGCCATGCGCGGTTTTCTTCGCGGCGCAGCGCGATCCGCAGCACGTTTGTGGCTCTGCTCGCCCTTTCGGCGTTGTTCGGCGTTATATCAGGGCTGATGCTGGTGTACTCGGTCTATCTACAACAGATGGAGGACTTGGTCCGCTACCGGCCGAATACAACCACAGAGCTGTACGACATTCACGGCAAGGTCTTTGGATCATTTGCGCTGGAGCGTCGTGTGGTGGTGCCTTATGAGGAGTTTCCTCCGGTGCTGCGCCAGGCGATCATCTCGATCGAGGACAAGAGTTTTGAGAGCAACTGGGGTGTAAACCTGTTTCGCGCGGTGGGGGCGGCGTGGCGGGATCTGCACTCAAATGGCCGCGCGCAAGGGGCTTCGACGCTGACCATGCAGCTGGCGAGGAACCTGTTTCTTTCGTCCGAAAAGACGTATGGGCGCAAGCTGCAGGAAGTGATGCTTTCGATGCAGATTGAGCGTCGGTTTACCAAGCCCCAGATCTTTCAACTGTACGCGAATCAAATCTACCTGGGCCATGGAACGTACGGGTTTGAGGCGGGGGCGGAGTATTACTTTTCGAAGCATGTGCGGGAGCTGACGCTGGCAGAGGCGGCGCTGCTGGCGGGCCTCCCGAAGGGCCCGGAGGCCTATTCGCCCATTCGGCACCCGGAGAAAGCGCTGCGGCGGCGGAATCTAGTGCTCGACGCGATGCTGCAGGACGGGAAGCTTACGTCGGCCCAGGTCGAGGCGGCGAAAGCCGTGCCTTTGGGCCTGCATGTGGAGGTTCCCGCAAATTCTGTCGCACCCTATTTCGTGGAAGAACTGCGCCGCCAGTTGGAGCGCCAGTATGGTGCCGAGGTGGTACATGGCGCAGGGCTGCGGGTGTATACAACTCTGGATCTGGACCTGCAGTTGGTGGCGAACAAGGCAGTGCTTGAAGGAACGGCAACCTACGAGCGGCGGCGCGGCTGGCAGGGGAAGCTGAAGAACGTACTGGCGACCGGTCAAGACGACTTGGAGAGCTATCGCCACCCTGACTGGGCGCGCCGTGCGGAGAAGGGCGACTACGTGCATGGGGTGGTGACGGAGGTGTCGCCGCGCCTGGTGCTCGTCAAGGTAGGAGCGCGTAACGCGGTGCTGACCTCCGATGCATGGCAGTGGACGCAGATCGTCAGCGCGGACAAGTTGGCGAAGGTTGGCGATCTGATCTACCTTAGGGTGGGAGACAGTACTGCCGACGGCGGGTTCCACGCGACGCTTGAGCAGGACTCGGGAGCTCAGGCGTCGTTGATGGCGGTCGACAACTCGAACGGCGAAGTACTGGCCATGGTGGGCGGGCGTGACTACGCGGTGAGCCAGTTCAATCGGGTCACGCAGGCCGAGCGTCAGGTGGGATCGTCGTTCAAGCCATATGTGTACACGGCGGCGATCGAAGCGGGAGCGAAGCCGTCGGACATCATCGTGGACGCGGCCACAAGCTTCAAGACGGCGGGCGGGTGGTACTCGCCGCACAACTATGAGACGGATTTTGGCGGAGCGATGACGCTGACGCAGGCGTTTGCCACCTCGCGGAACATTCCGGCGCTGAAGTTGGCGAACCAGGTAGGCATGCCGAAGGTGATTGAGACGGCGCGCCGGTTTGGCGTGATGAGCCCGTTGCCGATGTTTCTGCCGGTGGCGATCGGAGCCGCAGACTTGACCCTTTACGAGCAGGTGGGCGCGTATACGGTGTTTCCGAATGACGGGATACGCATCGAGCCGCACCTGATCCGGCGGCTGACGCAGGCGGATGGGCTCCCGGTCAAGGAGCGTAACCCCGCCGTTACTGAGGTGCTCTCGGTCGAAACAGCACGGACGATGATGACGCTGCTGAAGGCGGTGGTGCAGTATGGGACCGGCGCTGCTGCCGGGCAGCAGTTGCAGCAGCATGCTTTGGGAGGAAAAACCGGAACGACAAACAACTATACAGATGCTTGGTTTATCGGATTCTCGCCGTCGGTCACCTGCGGGACTTGGATCGGGTACGACAACCGCGAGTCGCTTGGGCCGAAGGAGACGGGAGCGAAGGCGGCGCTGCCGATGTGGATCGACTTTATGCGGGCGGCGGTCGCAAAGAGTCCCGGGGAGACCTTCCCGTCCGAGGGTGGGCCGAAGCGGGTGCTGAACGTGGCCGCGGCCGCGCGTTCGGCGGCAAAGCCTAAGCCGGTGATTGAGGACGCGGATGAAGATTCCGATGAGCCGTCGGCTCCAAAGGCGGCCAGACCGGAGGCAGATCCGGAGAGCACCACGCCGCCTGTGGTGCTGACGCCCGTACCTCCTCCAACTGTCCCCGCGATAGTGCCGCCGGAATCCTTGCGTCCATAGCGCAAGCTACCTCCACGCTGCACCAGGAACAAGAAGGAAGCGTTCCTCCGCAGGCGTCAGAACATGTCGATGGACTTCGGTTTGCATCCAAGCGTGAGGATAGCTAAAGCCGTATTCAGAACCGAGGAAGAAATGATCGAAGCGATCTTGTGCGACATCGATGGGACTTTGGTGGACAGCAACCACCTGCATGCGAAGGCGTGGCAAGATGCGTTTGCGGCGATGGATATTGATATGAGCTTTGAAGAGGCACTGGCGCAGATCGGCAAAGGCGGCGATCAGCTTATGCCGGTGTTTGTGCCGGAGTACAAGCTGGCTGCGGTAGAGAAGCCGCTGGAGGCGTACCGTAAATTCATCTTCCAGACGGACTACCTGCACCAGGTAAAGCCGTTCCCAAAGGTGCGCGAGTTTTTGCTGCGTTTGAAGGAGGCGGGAATACGGCTGTCGCTCGCTTCTTCCGCGAGCGAAGAAGATCTCAAAATCTACAAAAAGATCGCCAACATGGAGGATCTGATCGAGGAGAGCTCCTCCTCTGACGATGCGAAGAAGAGCAAGCCGCATCCCGATATCTTCTCGGCGACGCTTGGAAAGCTTGGATTGTCCGCGGAGAAGGCAGTTGCTTTGGGGGACACGCCCTACGATGCTGAGGCGGCGGGTAAGGCAGGGCTGCGAACCATCGGGCTGACGTGCGGTGGATGGGCACGCGAGGCGCTGCTGGACGCTGGATGCGTGGCGGTGTACCGCGATGTCGCGGAGTTGCTGGCGGGGTTTGACAAGTCAGTGCTGGTGCGGTAGTTACACGGCCCTTGCGCCGCTGGCGCAGAGATCGAGTAGAGGACAGCGCCGGCATTTTGGCTCACCCTTGGTGCACGTCTGTGGCCGTGAAGTTGACCAAGTGTTATGGTCTTCGAGCGTCTCCGCAGTCCACGCTTCGTGAGCCATCTCCATCAATCGTTCCTCGGTCAGGCGAACCGGTATCAGGCTCGATCCCTGCTACCGGCGCGTCGCGGAGATTCTCCCAGGTGCCAAACGTAGTGCGGAGAGCGCGAAGAAAGCATCGAGTAGATGCAGGGGGTGAGTGGTCCCAAAGGTCGCGCGGAATGGCGCACCGTAGTGCGTGAGCGGGCGGGCATGTACTTCTTCGAGGCGGTGATCGGGAAAGAGGGAAGGCATGGCTAGTTGCGGGTAACGCCCCATTGCGCGCCGCTGGGGGTTTGCATGCCCCAGGCCATGCGCGGGGTATTGTGGGCGAGGCCAACGCGACCATCAGGACCGATCAGGATCATGCCGCCGTGTCCGCCGAGCCGCCCATACAGGTAGTCGATGGCGGCGTGGGCGGCTTCGTCCGGCGAAAGACCCGCGGCGACGCGGTCGACCGCCCACTTGCCGAGCACGAGCTACATAATGGGCTCGCCCCAGCCGGTGAGAGAGACAGCGGCGGAGAGGTTGTCCGCGTAGCAGCCGCAGCCGATGAGCGACGAGTCGCCGACGCGGCCGGGAGCCTTGTTGAGGGTGCCGCCCGTGCTGGTGGCGGCGGCGAGATTGCCTGTGGCGTCCAAGGCGACCGCGCCCACGGTGTCATGCGACCTTAGGCTTCCTGAAAAGGTGGTGTCGCTTTCGCCCGCGAGTTCAGCTTTCTGCGCGGCGTAGAGGCGAGCCTGTTCACGCGGGATGACGAGGTCCATGTTGTCGCAAAGAGCCATGCCATGCCGGCGGGCAAAGCGCTCAGCCCCGGCGGCGACAAAGTAAACGTGCGGAGAGTGCTCGAGGACGAGGCGGGCGGCGTGAACGGGATTGCGCAGTTTCTCGACGCAGGCGACCCCGCCCGTGCGCAGGGTGGCCCCATCCATCAGCAGGGCGTCGAGTTGGACCTTGCCGTCGCGGGTGAGAAAGGACCCGCGGCCGGCATCGAAGGTCTCGTCGTCTTCCATGACGGCGACGGCGGCTTGGACGGCATCGATGGCGGTGCGGCCCTGCTGGAGTTGGTCGTACCCGGCTGTAAGCGCGTTCGCAATGCCTCGCTCGTGCGCGGCGACGGCATCATCCGGCATGTCCCAGGCACCGCCGTGGACCAGGAGGATCGGTGGCATCCTCTCAGTTTACCCGGTCAGAGGACCCGCCCGAGTACGAGGTCAGGCTTCGGCTTTGACGGTGGCCATGTCGATGACGTAGCGGTAACGGACCTTGCCTTTCTCTACTTTGGAGAAAGCGTCGTTGATCTCGGCGATCGGGATCATTTCAATCTGCGCGGCGATGTGGTGCCTGGAGCAGAAGTCGAGGACCTCCCGGGTTTCGGCGATGCTGCCGATCAGGGAGCCGGCCACGCTGCGGCGGTGGAAGGCTACCTCGGTGTTGTCGGTGGCGGACTTATACGGCTCCAAAGCGCCGACGCTGACCAGAGTGCCATCACGCTTGAGCAGGGTGACATATGGGTTGAGGTCGTAGGCCTGCGGGATGGTCGAGAGAATGAAATGGTAGCCGAGTTCTTCAGCGGTCATGGCCTTCTTGTCGATGGAAAGAACGACCTTGGAGGCTCCGAGTCGTAGGGCGTCGGCGGTCTTCTCTTCGGAGGTGGTGAAGACGGTGACCTCCGCGCCGAGAGCCTTGGCGATCTGCGTGGCGACGTGGCCAAGGCCGCCAAAGCCGACGATGCCGACCTTCTGGCCGGGCCCAACCTTCCAGTGCGTCAGCGGCGAGTAGGTAGTGACGCCGGCGCAGAGCAGGGAGGCGGTACCGGCTGGGTCCATGCCTTCGGGGATGCCGAGGACGAAGGACTCAGTGACGACGATGGAGTTTGAGTAGCCGCCATAGGTATTTTCGGCGTCGCTTGAGGGTTTGAAGGGACCGTTATAGGTGGCGATAAAGCCGCTCGGGCCTTCGCAGTAGTTCTCCAGGCCGTCGCGGCAGCCGGGGCAGATACCGCAGGAATCGACCATGCAGCCGACGCCGACGAGGTCGCCCTGCTTGAACCTGGTGACCTGCGCGCCGACCTGAGCGACGCGGCCGACAATCTCATGACCAGGCAGGCAGGGATAAAGGGTGTTGCTCCACTCGTTCTTTACCTGGTGTATATCGGAGTGGCAGACACCACAGAAGAGGATGTCGATGGCTACGTCCGTGACGCCGGGTTCGCGGCGGTCGAAGGTGAGGGGCTTGAGGGAGGAAAACGAGTGCTTTGCGGCGTAGCCTAGGGCATGAGGCATGAAACTCTCCTTGTTCCAGAGAGATGGATTCGGGTGCGACGATGGAAGTTGTGCCGAGATGGCTTGACGTCGAAGGGTAGCCGGTGCGAGATGCAGATTTCCTCGGGTAAATGACAGACAGGACGGCAAGAACAGCAACTGCAACGGCAGAGCCTTGACGGCGGCTGGATTCAGCCGCCGTCAAGGGCTATGCGGTAGGAGTCTTCAGCAACGTCCACGCAAGGCGACCTCCAAACCTTGCATAACAAGTTTTGGATAAACGAGGCACCCATACCCGAACGTCCGCCGTAATCAGTACGACGCGCTTCTTTGAGCTGAGACAGGTGGCAAGCGAGACATTCAGCTGTTCCTCCCAAACGGCATAACCTGCTGGGTGCGTCCGCTCATACCGGCGCACGGGACGCAAGGAGACGAGTCACCTGCTGGAGGCTTATGCGAAGGTTATAACGCATATGGAAGAATGACGAGATGCTTGCTGCGTTCCATTCCGGCTTGCGATTTGAGGCTCTTTGAGGCAGGACTTTCCTATCCTCCAAACTCCCGCGATGCGGACAAGCTTTGCGACATTTCCCCATGCGCGAGCGTTGGAGCAGCGACTGCGCCAGACGGTGCGCGGAGCCGTACGCTTCGATGATGGCGCGCGTGCACTGTATGCGACGGACGCTTCCAATTACCGGCAGATCCCGATCGGCGTAGTGACGCCACTGGACGCGGCGGACGTGGAGGCCGTGTTGGCGGCCTGCCGCACGTTCGACGCTCCGGTGCTGGCGAGGGGCGCGGCGACCTCGCTGGCCGGACAGTGCTGCAATACAGCGGTGGTGCTGGATTTCTCGAAGACGATGCACCGGATCGTGTCTGTTGACCCTTCCGCGCGCGTGGCCGTAGTGGAGCCGGGGGTGGTGCTCGACCGGGTGCGGGAGGCGGCGGAGCGTCATGCGCTGACGTTTGCGCCCGATCCTGCGACGCACAACCGGTGCACGCTGGGCGGGATGATTGGGAATAACTCCTGCGGCACGCATTCGCTGCTGGGCGGCAAAACGGTCGACAACGTCGAGCAAATGGAGGTACTCCTCTACGACGGCACCCGCATGACGGTCGGGGCGACGAGCGAGGCGGAGCTGGCGGCGATCATCGCGGTGGGTGGGCGCAAGGGAGCGATCTTTGCCGGACTGAAGGAGCTGCGCGACCGGTATGCGGGACTGATCCGGGAGCGATTCCCACGCATCCCGCGGCGAGTTTCGGGATACAACCTGGACGAGCTGCTGCCGGAAAACGGCTTCCACGTGGCGCGGGCGCTGGTGGGCAGCGAAGGGACGTGCGTAACGGTGCTCCAATCGACGGTGCGGCTGGTGGAGAGTCCTCAGTGCCGCTCGCTGGTCGGACTGGGGTTTGCGGATGCGTTTGTTGCGGCGGACGCGGTGCCGCTGGTGCTGGCGCATGGGCCGATTGCACTCGAAGGGTTCGACGCGCAGCTGCTCGACTTTATGGGGCGGAAAGGGCTGGCGACCGAAGAGGTGAAGCTGCTACCTGCGGGCAGCGGGTTGCTGCTGGTGGAGTTTGGGGCGAACTCCGAGGAAGAGGCGAGCGCCAAGGCGGAGGCGCTGGCGGAGGCGGCGCGGGAGTTTGCCGCGAAGCCGACTGTGCGGATCTACACCAAGGCTGAGGCGCGTGGCGCGTGGTTTGTGCGCGAGTCTGCGCTGGGGGCGACGGCGTTTGTGCCGGGCCAACCTGAAGGTTGGGAGGGGTGGGAGGACGCGGCGGTCGCGCCGGGAAAGCTGGGCGTTTACCTGCGCGCGCTGTATACGCTGATGGCGAAGTACGGGTACGATTCGCCGCTGTATGGGCACTTTGGGCATGGCTGTGTGCATCTGCGGATCAACTTCGACCTGCGGACGGAGCCGGGCATCGCCAAGTACCGCGCGTTTATCGACCGGGCGGCGGACCTGGTGGTATCGCTGGGCGGGTCGATCTCGGGCGAGCACGGAGACGGGCAGGCGCGCGGGGCACTGCTCGAAAAGATGTTTGGTTCGGAGCTGATGGCGGCGTTCCGCGCCTTTAAGCGGCTGTGGGACCCGACGAACAAGATGAACCCCGGCAAGCTGATCGATGCGTACCAGCCCCAGGATTACCTGCGCGTAAACACCGGACGCGCCCCCCTGGAGACGCCCACGCACTTCAGCTTTACGACAGACGGCGGGTCGTTTGAGCAGGCGGCGCTGCGTTGTGTCGGCGTGGGCGCGTGCCGCAAGGAGGAGTCCGGCACCATGTGCCCGAGCTACATGGCGACCCGCGAGGAGCAGCACTCCACGCGCGGGCGGGCGCACCTGCTCTGGGAGATGATGCAGGGCGACGTGCTGCGCGGCGGCTGGAAGAACGAGCAGGTGCGCGAGGCACTCGACCTGTGCCTGGCGTGTAAGGCCTGCAAGACCGAGTGCCCGGTAAACGTGGACATGGCGACGTACAAGGCGGAGTTCCTTGCGCAGCACTACAAGGGGCGGCTGAGGCCGCTGGACGCGTATGCCTTCGGGTACATCGACCGGTGGGCGCGGCTGGCCTCGTTCACGCCGGGGCTGGCGAACTTTTTCGGGGCAAATGGCGTCACTTCAGCTTTGGCTAAGCGGCTGCTTCATATTCACCCGGCGCGGACGCTGCCCGCATTTGCGAGCAAGACGTACAAGGCGCAGGCCGCTGGACTGCCGCAGCCCGCCGCGCCTGCGGGCGAGGTGCTGCTCTGGGCTGACACCTTCAACAACTATTTTCGCGCGGAGCCGACGGTGGCAGCGCACCGGGTGCTTGCTTCGGCTGGCTTTCGCGTTCAATGGCTGAGGGACCACGCCTGCTGTGGGCGGCCACTGTATGATTTCGGACTGCTGGATTCGGCAAAGAGGTATCTGCTGCGAACGCTGGCTTTGCTGGAACCGTGGCTTACCGCGGGGACGCCGATCGTGGTGCTGGAGCCCAGCTGCGCCAGCGTCTTTCGCGATGAAGCGGTCAACCTGCTGCCGCACGATACGCGCGCCCACAAGCTGAAGGCGACCACTTTTCTGTTGAGCGAGTTCCTCGTGCATCATGCGCCAGACTATCGGCCGCCCGCTCGCAAAGGGACGTTTGTCGTCCAGGGCCACTGTCATCATGCGGCTCTGATGAAGATGACCGATGAGGTGGCGCTGCTGGAGACCACGGGGGCCGAGGTGCGGCTGCTCGATTCCGGGTGCTGCGGGATGGCGGGGCCGTTCGGGTTTGAGCGGGAGAAGTTCGCCGTGTCGCAGGCGCTCGCGGAGCGAAGGCTGCTACCGGCCGTGCGAGCGGCGGGCGCGGATACGGTGCTGGTGGCGGATGGCTTCAGCTGCCGGGAGCAGATCGCGCAGAACTCGGCGAAGCAGGGGGTGCATTTGGCCGAAGTGCTTTGCGAAGACTGATCTTGGCGAAGACGCTTGCCGACTTATTCAACATCGTCGGCTTTATCGTCTGTCACCAGCATCTGCAGGCAGAGCGGCGGCTCCAGCATACAGTCCATCGCCGCAATCGACGCGACCGCCCGCTCGATGGTCGAGGTCAGGCACGGCTCCGTCGTCACCACAAACGGCAACCGGTGCTTCGGGTAGCCAGGCCGCTGCAGGATCGAATCGATGTTTGCCCCGACCGCGCACAGCGCCCCTGAGATAGCAGAGACAATTCCCGGCTTGTCATCCACCACGAAGCGCAGGTAATACGGCGCAAGAAAGTCTCCCGTGACTGTCCGCGGATGTACCGGCAACTGCACGGCCGCACACCGCTGAGCCACTGCCAGCACGTCCGAGATGACCGCCACCGCGGTCGGCTCGCCCCCGGCCCCATGGCCCGAGAAGACGGTATCGCCGGCGAATCGTCCTGTCGCCACGACCATGTTCTGCGTCCCATGCGACCAAGCAATGGGCGACTCGCGCGGCACCAGCATCGGCGCGACCCGCGCGCGCACCGGTGTCCCGCCTCGTTCGCCGTCCAACTCCGCCCGCGCAATCTGCCGGATGGTGCAGTTCAGCTCCTTCGCATAGGCAAAGTCGATCGCCTGCACGCCCGCGATGGTCTGGGTCGAAACGCTGTCCGGGTCCAACTCCGCCCGCAGCGCGATCCGCGACAGGATGCAGAGCTTCGCCCGCGCGTCGTACCCGTCGACATCGGCGCTGGGATTGGCCTCGGCATAGCCGAGCCGCTGCGCCTCGGCCAGCACCGTGCCGTAGTCCGCGCCGCCTTCCATCCGGCTCAGGATGAAGTTGCACGTGCCGTTCACGATGCCGCTCAGGCGCGTGATCTCGTCACCGCACAATCCCTGCAGCATCCCGGGAATGACCGGTACCCCGCCGGCCACCGCCGCCCCATAGAGCAGCTGCACCCCATGCACCGCCGCCAGCTTGGCTAACGCAGGCCCGCGATACGCAATGAGCTGTTTATTCGCCGTTACGACAGACTTCCCCGCCTGGAGCGCCCGCCGCACCCATCCTTCCACCGGGTCCAACCCGCCCATCAGCTCGATCACGATGTCGGTATCGGAGACCAGCACCTCGTCGATCGATTCGGTCCACACCGCACCCTCGGGAACACTCCGCGCCGCGACAGAAGTACGCTTCCGGTCCACAGCGCGGTTGAAGACATACGAGATCGTAAGCGCGGGAAAGCCCCGCCCCGCCAAAACGCGCGCAACGGAGCTACCGACCGTGCCGAAGCCCAGAATGGCTACCTTCAAGGTAGCGCTCCGGCGAAGGTCCTGCTGCGTCGCCGTCACATCAAGCGTGGTTTCCATCGCGTCTCTATCCTCGAAAACCCAACGAAACTAATAATGCACCCGCCCCTCATGCGCCTTCCAGGCTGCGAAGCTCGCCAGCGCCTCTTCGGGCAGCAGCGGCGCAATCGGCAGGCTGCGCTTGCCATGCGGCAGGGTCATCTCGCCGTAGAGCAGCGCGTCGTCGAACCCCGCCGCCGCCGCGTCTGCCGCGCAGTTGCCGTAGAAGATTCGCTCGCACCGCGCCCAGTAGATCGCCGCCAGACACATCGGGCAAGGTTCGCAGCTGGTATACAGATGGCATCCAGTCAACTGGAACGTCGCCAACGCCGTACACGCATTGCGAATCGCGACGATCTCCGCGTGCGCCGTCGGGTCGTTGGTCGAGGTCACCTGGTTCGCGCCCGTCGCCACCACCGCGCCGTCGCGCACGACCACAGCGCCGAATGGGCCACCGCGCCCCGAGACGACGTTCTCCGTCGCCAGCGTAATCGCCTGCCGCATGAACTTCGGATTGCCTTGTCTGAACCGCGAATCGGCTTGCATCGAAGCCACTTTCCTTCTCGCGCGACGCTCGCCAACGCGGTACTGTAGGAAGACACTCAGATTATGGCACACGCCTTTATCTCAGAACGCGTGGTTACGCCCGAGGGAACGCGCCCAGGCGCGCTGCTGGTTCAGGACGGGATCATCACCGCGATCTGCGATCTGTCGGAGGTTCCTTCCGACACTGTTGTGCAGGACTGCGGGCGCGCCGCCATCCTGCCCGGTTTGGTCGACACTCACGTCCACATCAACGAGCCCGGTCGCACCGAGTGGGAGGGCTTCCGCACGGCGACCCGCGCCGCCGCCGCCGGAGGCTACACCACGCTGGTGGATATGCCGCTCAACTGCCTGCCCGAGACCACCACGGTTGAAGCGCTGGAAGCCAAGCAGGATGCCGCGCTGGGACAATGCCTTGTCGATTGGTCCACTTGGGGAGGTGCCGTCGCCGACAACCAGGCACACATACTGCCGCTCGCCGAGGCCGGCGTTCCCGGCTTCAAATGCTTCCTCATCTATCCCGGCTGCGACGGCTTCACGATGATCGACCAGCAGCAGCTCGAGGCCGCGCTGCCGCACATCGCCGCCACTGGCCTGCCACTGCTCGTGCACGCTGAGCTCGCCGGCCCGATCGAACGCGCTACCGCAGCTTTGAAAGGGAAAGACTGGTGCAGCTACGCCACCTATCTTGCCTCCCGTCCCGACGAAGCCGAGGTCCAGGCGATTGACCTGATGATCCGCCTCTGTCGTCAGTACCGCTTCCGGTTACAGATCGTGCATCTCTCAAGCGCCCTTGCGCTCCCCGCCCTTGCGGCCGCTCGCGCCGAAGGTCTGCCCATCACCGTCGAGACCTGCCCCCACTACCTCCACTTCGCTGCGGAAGATGTTGCGGACGGCGCGACCCTCTATAAATGCGCCCCGCCCATCCGCTCCCGCGACAACTGTAACCAACTCTGGCACGCACTTCGAACCGGCCTCATCGACATGGTCGTCACCGATCACTCCCCTTGTCCGCCCGCGATGAAAGGCTTGGAGGAAGGCCGCTTCGACCGGGCCTGGGGGGGCATTGCCAGCCTCTCGGTCGCGCTCTCAGTCATGTGGACGGAAACCCACCAACGCGGCTTCTCTCTGGATCACATCGCCCGTTGGATGAGCCACGCTCCTGCGGCGCTTGCCGGTCTCGGCCACCGCTCGGGAGCGCTCGCTCCGTGCTGCGAGGCGAACTTTGTCGTCTTCGATCCTGAAGCAACCTTCACCGTCACCGAAGACCGACTCCACTTCCGCCATGCCCTTTCGCCTTATCTCGGCGAGACGCTGACCGGAGTGGTGCGAGCTACGTACCTTCGCGGCGAAGCCGTTTACCAAGACGGCGGCTTCCCGTCCGCCCCGCAAGGCCGCGACCTGATCGGAGCGCCCCGATGAACCCGCTGCTCGCGCGCTGGCACACCCGGTCTCCTGAGGCCGCAGCCCGTGAGGTACTCCCTTGCTGCGGCTCCCAGAGTTGGGCTCGACAGTTGACCTCAAGACGGCCATTCTCAGATGAAGAGGAAATGTGCATTGCTGCGGACGCCGTTTGGTGGGGCTTAGTTGAGTCAGATTGGCGGGAGGCGTTCAACAGCCATCCTCGGATCGGGGAGGAAAATGCGCAAAAGTCCGCGACGGTAGAGTCGCTACAGTGGTCCACGCGCGAGCAAGAGACCGCAATGAGAGCCGACGAGAGGACGAAGCGATGGCTAGCCGATGCAAACCGGCGCTACGAAGCCAACTTCGGCCGCATCTTCATCGTCTGCGCCACCGGCAAGTCCACTCCGGAGATCCTCGCTATTCTCGAATCCCGCATGACCAACGACCCCACCACCGAACTCCGCGAAGCCGCCGAGCAGCAGCGCCAGATTACCCAGTTGCGCCTGCGCCGCTGGCTGGAGGGAAACTGACATGGGCCTCTCCACCCACATCCTCGACACCGCACTGGGCCGCCCCGCCGCCCATGTTCCCATCACCCTCGCGCGCGAGCAAGACGGCCAGTTGCAGCACGTCCACGCCGCCACGACCGATGCCGACGGGCGCGTCAAATCCCTCCTGCCCGAAGGCACAACGATCACCGCCGCCACCTACCGCATCCGCTTTGACACCGCCGGTTACTTCGCCGCGCAACACCTCACTCCCCTCTATCCTTTTGTCGATGTCACCTTCACGGTTACACATCCAGAGCAGCACCACCACATCCCGCTCCTGCTCACCGCCAACGGCTACACGACGTATCGAGGAAGCTGATCCATGTTTAAGCTCGCCGCAAACCGCTACGGCAAATCCCGCGTCCGCCTGATGAAGGTCACCCGCCACGCGGACCGCAACGACGTCTTCGAATGGACCGTCGAGGTCCTGCTCAAGGGCGACTTCGCCGCCGCCCACCTCGACGGCGATAACACCAACATCCTCGCCACGGACACCATGAAGAACACTGTCTACTCGCTAGCGCGCGGGTCGTCCACAGTGACGATGGAAGATTTCGGGCAGGAGCTGGCCGCCTTCCTCCTCAGCCGCAACCCGCAGGTCGCATCCGCCGCAATCCGCATTGAGAGCGCCCTCTGGAAGCGCCTCACCATCGACGGAGCACCCCACCCCAACACCTTCATGCACGGCTCCGGCGAGCGCCAGACCACCCGCGTCAAGCAGGCGCAATCGAGCGCGCCCGCTATCGTCTCGGGCCTCGACAACCTCGTTCTGCTGAAGACGGCCAACTCTGCGTTCGAGGGCTACATCAAGGACTCGCTCACCACGCTCCCTGAAACCACGGACCGCGTCTTCGGCACCGCCGTCCGCGCCGACTGGCGCTATGCGTCCCGGCCCTTGGACTTCGAGGCTGTTCGAACCCGCATCCGCGAAGCTATGCTCCACACCTTTGCCGGGCATCTCAGCAGGTCGGTCCAGCAGACCCTCTACGCCATGGCCGAGTCCGCCTTGGCCGCCGCGCCGGAGATCGACGAGATCGAGATCGCCATGCCCAACAAACACTGCCTGCTCGTCGATCTTTCCCGCTTCGGCCAGGACAATCCCAACACCATCTTCGTCCCCACGGACGAACCCCATGGCTACATCGAGGCAAAGGTCCGGCGCACTTCGACACCCGCATGACGCTTGAAGACCGAGCCGCCGAAATCATCGCCCGCTGCCGCCGTCTGGCCCTCTGCACCGAGGTTCCCGGCGAGATCACCCGCCTCTCCTTCACCCCCTCCATGCACCGGGTGCACGCGCTTCTCCGCGAATGGATGGTGCCGGCCGGCATGAGCGTCGCCATCGACACTGCCGGCAACCTCCGCGCCCTCTACCCAGCCGCGCAGCCGCAAGCGAAGCGCCTCATCCTCGCCTCTCACCTCGACACCGTTCCCAACGCCGGCGCGTTTGATGGCATTCTCGGTGTGCTGCTCAGCCTCTCTCTCATGGAGCAGCTTGCGGGCGAACGTCTCCCCTTTGCCATTGAGATCATCGGCTTGTCCGACGAGGAGGGTGTTCGATTCGGCAAACCCTTCCTCGGCACCCATGCCCTCTTCCGCCTGCTCGACTCCGCCACCCTCGACCGCGCCGACGCGCACGGCATCACCGTAGAGGAAGCCATGCAGACCTTCGCCGCCGCGCTGACCTCCCCCCCGGCCGATCCCCTCCTCTCGCCCGACGCCTTCGCCTACCTGGAGTGCCACATCGAACAAGGCCCCATACTCGAAAGCCTTGGGCGCTCGCTCGGCGTCGTCGAGGCCATCACCGGCCAGACTCGCCTCCAGCTCACCTTCACCGGTCAGGCCAATCACGCCGGGACGACGCCCATGCACCTCCGCCACGACGCGCTCGCTGCCGCGGCGGA
>CAXTWP010000004.1:29279-29805 GCA_964247945.1 uncultured Acidobacteriaceae bacterium
GCGCCACGGTCGGCCGGATCGAGGCCGCGCCCGGGGCCGTCAACGTCATCCCCAGCCAGGTCGCCGCCACGCTGGACGTCCGGCACGCGGATGACAGCATCCGTCAAGCCGCCGTTACCGTCCTGCTTGCCCAGGGCGAGCGAGCCGCCACGGCCCGCGGCGTCACTCTGACCGCGATACCGCTGCACAACCAGCCCGCTGTCCCCATGGACCCCCGCCTTGTCACTCTCCTCCAAAAGGCCGCCGCACACGCCGGATACTCGGCGCAGAAGATGACGAGCGGCGCGGGCCACGATGCCATGATCGTCGCCCCGCATCTGCCTGCCGTCATGCTCTTCCTCCGCAGCCCGGGCGGTCTCAGCCACCATCCGGACGAAGCCGTCCTCCCCGAAGACGTGACCGCCGCCCTTGCCGCCGCCATCCAGTTTCTCCAGCTCCTGGTCCCCTAAGCTGAGTCGCCATTGTCCTTGGGTCTCTTATTTATCTTTCCAGAACGGAATCCGCTGTACATCTTTCTTCTTCACGT
>CAXTWP010000004.1:29815-30271 GCA_964247945.1 uncultured Acidobacteriaceae bacterium
CTGAGCTATCGTCTCTACACAATGAAATCCATGCGCAACCTGGGCCAAACCCGTGCTGCCAACTGCCGCGACCATCTCCTCCAAACCCCGGACACCTTCGTCCGCACCGCTCTGCCCGGCCTCAACGGCGGAGAGGCTATCGTCCACATCGCCCCCGTCGTGGGCGCACGCTTCGCCCAGTACACGCTCGAACTCACCCTCCACGGCACCTTCACCGAGCCAACTCCCGCTCAGCGCTTCGTCTATATCCTCGAAGGCACCTGCGAACTACTCCAGCCCAACCTCTGGCCCTATGGACTCCAGCCAGGAGGCTACGCTTACATTCCGCCCGAGACCGATCACACGCTCCACGCCACAGCCGCCGCCCGCATCATGGTCATCGAGAAGCCGTACGAGCCAGTTCCCGGCGGCACCTCAGCCCCTACCCTCCTTACCGGCAACGAGTCGACCAACGCC
>CAXTWP010000005.1:0-1135 GCA_964247945.1 uncultured Acidobacteriaceae bacterium
GCGATGGTGGTCAACAGGTTCTCCTCACTGCACATTCTAACTCGCGCCACGATCGCCACAGAACCAGCGCAATGCCCGTGCCACCACCGATGTACAAACTTGCGACTTCTTAGGCGCTCGGCGGTGAGCTGAGCAGACGAACTAGGGTGACCAGAATGCGCGGCACCAGAAGCACCTTCGGATATCCTCATGCGGTCCATCGGTGAACAACTGCGCCTTTCTTCGGAGATCAGCAAGTCGAGGCACAGGGACAGCGACTGGACGTCGAAGTCCTCGTTCAACTCAACCAATCTGTTATTCACCGTAAGCCGGCACGTTCGGGTTCTAGTCGCCGACGGAATCCGGCCAGTGACAGCTGGTCGACGCCGCACAGGCATCGTTCACGATCCCCGCACGCGGCTTCAGATCACGTTTCGTGAGCGTTTACTTTGACACCCGCAGTGTGCCGTCGCTATAGTGAACGCGTTCCGGTTGTGCTCGTGAGGCTAACGATTGAGCGGAAAGTCTGTTCCAGCCATTAAGATCGCCGAGGAGTCCCGGCGCCGGGGCCACCTAGCCCGTCAACTGTACATCGTCTCCACTCGGCCAATCGACGGCATCGGCCCCATCATGGAAAACCTGGCTGTCCACCTCACCTTCCAGGAAGAGCTCGAACGCGACGGCATCATGTTCGCCGCCGGACCCAACTGGACAGACGACGAACAAACCTGGGAAGGAGATGGCACAGTCGTCCTCCGCGCCGGATCTCTCGAAGACGCAAAACAGATTGCCGCTCGCTATCCTATGCACATGAATGGAGCCAGAGCCTTTACGGTGCGTCCTTGGCTGATTAATGAAGGGCGCATCACCGTGCAGCTTGGACTGGCGACTGGCGGCTTTAGAATGAATTAGAACGCTTGCGTTCCCAGGCCTCATTGTTGCGAGCCGTCCCTGCACCTCGTCATTGGCCGCCATTCGTAAAAACGCAGGCGCTAACGAAGACTAGTGCGATGCCTCTGATGGCATACCATCGAAACGCGATCATGTTCGCATTGTCGATCGCCTGATCCGGATCCAAAGGAACGCTTATGCCAACGCAGCCCGAAACCCTCGTCCTCGCCAACATTACCGTCGTCGACACGGAAACCGGCAAGCT
>CAXTWP010000005.1:1145-15922 GCA_964247945.1 uncultured Acidobacteriaceae bacterium
CGGCAAGCTCACCCCCGACGCCACCGTTAGCCTTGCCGACGGAATGATCAGAGGCATCCAGTCCGGGGTATCCTCGCCCGCAGGTGCCAACGTCATCGACGCCCGCGGCAAATTCCTGGTGCCCGGCTACCTGGACATGCACGTTCACAGCATGCAGGACCCGCAGCCTGCTGACTCGCTTACGATGCTGCTCGCTCATGGCATTACCGGAATCCGCCAGATGGCCGGTGCCCCTGAACTGCTCGAACGACGACGCAGAGGGATGCTTGACTTCGGCCCCGACACTCCCGCCTGCCTTTCCATGCCCGGCAGCCTGCTGACTTTCGCTAATTGCCCGACGCCCGAGACGGGCATAAACGAAGTTCGCAGGCAAAAGGAACTTGGTGCCGACTTCATCAAGACCATCTTCGTCTCGCCCAAGACCTTCTTCGCCACCCTCGCCGAAGCCCGCCGGCTCGACCTTCCCTACGGCGGCCACCTCTCCCCAGGTGTCGACGTGATCGCGGCCTCGAATGCGGGCCTCACCTTCATCGAGCACCTCGGCCCCACTGAGTTTCAGCTCAGCCAGTGCTCGAGCGCCGAGGTCCTCATTCGCCTCATCCTGCGCCTCAGGCCACCCACTCCACCGCCGCTCACGCCCGCAGATATGGAGGGCATGACGGGCAAGATCATGATCGCCAACCCGATCCTCTTCCGTATGAAGATGGACCCCAAGGCCGCCGATAAGACCGCGAGGCTGGTCAGTTCCTTCCAACCGGCGAAGGCCCGCAAGCTTGCCCTTACCTTCGCGCAGAATCACACGTGGCAATGTCCCACGCTTATCCGTACAGAGACCATGCAGTTTGGGGACGAGCCGCGTTATACCCAATCACCCGATCTCCGCTACATACCCATTGCCGTCCGTCAGCTTTGGAGCGACGTGGCCCGCCAATACGCGGAGAAACTCACCCCCAAGGCCAAAGACACCATGCTCCGCCTCAGCGATCTATCGCTCCGCCTCGTCAAAATGTTTGATGACAACGGCGTCGAGATGGTCGCCGGCTCCGACTACGGCGGAGGCTGGGTCATCCCCGGAATCTCGCTCCATCAGGAGTTCGATCTGCTCGCCGCAGCCGGCTTGAGCCCGCTGAAAGTGTTGCAGATGACGACGCTTAACGGAGCTCGCTTCCTGAAGCGCGAAGCCACCATGGGGACGGTCGCAGTCGGCAAGGAGGCCAACCTGGTCGTGCTCAAAGCGAACCCCATCGACAGCGTACAGAACCTGCACGGCATCCATGCCGTTATTCGCGACGGCCGCTACTACGGAGCCGACGCTCTCACGCGACTTAAGGAGCGCGTAGCCGAGCGCGTCGCCACCGCGTAGCTGATGCATACTAAGCTGATGCATAAGGATGCTCCCTATGTCGCGCACCTCACGATGACAAGTTGAGATTCAAAGGAACACCGCCCTCAGCCTCCCCTAAATATCTACGTCTTGACGGGAGAAATTTCAGTCCCGCCATTTAAACCTCAAGCGCCCATCACGATCTCCTTGACAAGCGTATCGCCACTCGCTCACTCTTTTGCGAATACGTTCATACTTTTGCGAACAAGTTCATACTCCAGCAGGAAAACTTCATGCTCATCACGGAACTTCCCGCCCCTGTGTTCGAAAAATCAGCGCCGGCGGATCGCGACTGGCTTAGCGTCTTTGCCTGCGGCGTCTGCTACCTGCTCTCCGTCGGCACCTTGCTGGTGTACGTCTTCGGCGTGTTCGTGCGTCCGCTCGCCGGGCAGTTCCACTGGACCCGCACCCAGGTCGCGACCGCTCTTATCACGGGCCAGTTCATGGTGGCAGTCACCGGACCGGTGTGGGGATGGCTGATCGATCGCTTCGGCCCCCGCCGCGTCATCTTGCCGTCCGTCATCGGGATGTCCATTGCGTTCGCCGCGCTATCGCTGCTCACCCCTCATCTCTGGCATCTGTACCTGCTGTACGCGCTCTTTACGCTGCTTGGCGGCGGGGCCTCGCCGATTGGGTACGCGGCTGTGTTGGTGCGCAGCTTTGAGCGCCGGCTGGGCCTCGCACTCGGGCTATCGCTCATGGGCATCGGACTTGGTGCAACCCTGCTGCCGTCGCTCGCGCAATGGTTTGTCGGACACTTCGGCTGGCGTTCCGCCTATGCAGCTCTGGGCCTTCTCACTCTCATTGTCACCCTGCCCGCGGCGTGGATCGCTACTCGCCACGCCCGCCTTCCGCTACCTAACCGGCTTCGGGATCGCGTCGCTATCGCGCCGCTCCTGCTCACCCGCGCCTTTCTCGTCAGCTCGGCATCCCTCATCTTGATCGCCATCGCCGCCGGAGGTGCCTTTGCGAGCCTCGTTCCCATGCTGGTCGATCGCGGTAACAACCCCGCGCAGGCAGCCCGCATCGCCGGCCTTGCCGGCATCGCAGTGATAGCCGGCCGCGGCGGAATCGGCTGGCTTCTCGACCGCTTCAACGCCGCGCGTCTGCTCGCCCTCGTCTGCTGCGCTGTCGTTACCTCGCTGCTCCTGCTGATCTACGCGCACGGCAGATTGCCTGACGCATTGGCCGCTTTGTTGCTCGGCTCGGTACTCGGAGCCGAGGTCGACTTTACTGCCTTCCTGATCCGCCGTTACTTCGGCAACGCGGCTTTCGGCCGCCTTTACGGCATTGCGTTTGGTCTTTTCGCCATGGGCATCGGCATCGGCCCATTACTGCTCGGTATGAGCTTCGACCGTATGGGCGGCTACAACCCGGGACTGCAACTCTTCATCGTCCTCAGTTTCGTGGCCGCTCTGGCTACCTTTGCGATGCCTCCCTACAAGTCCACCCAAGCCGGAGCCGTGTAGCACGAGTGGATCTCCTATCGTCGTCCGGATTGCGGGCTTGCTCCCTATGGCGTTGGCTTCTCCGCCGGCAACGCCGCAGCCCTGGCTCCCTCTGAATCCGTTTGGACCTTTTGTTTTAAGCCGTCAAGCGCGGCCTTGGAGTAAAACTTTCCGCCGCGTACCACCCCAGAGATCCTGTGCAGATTCTGTACGCTTTGCAGAGGATTTGCATCCAGCACCACCAAATTCGCGTCCTTGCCCTCGTCCACGCTGCCTGCGCGAGCTTCGCGCCCGAGCAGCCTGGCTCCGTCGAGCGTGGTCATCTGCAGCACCTGCAGCGGTGTGAAGCCGGCTTCAGCCAGCTGGTCAAACTCCTGGTGAAGCGAAAAGCCGGCGACCAGCCAGATTCCGCCGAAGTCCGATCCCGCGAGCATCGGCACACCGCTGTCGGCAAAAAGCTTGGCCGTCTTCAGTTGCAGTGCGTAGAGCTGCTTCAGAGTGTTGCGTTCGGCAGGCCCCATCTTCGCCGAGAACTGTTGCGCCACGGAGTCCCACAGCTGCCGCGTGGCCGGGCCGACATAGCGCAGGTTGGGATCGTTGCGGTAGACCGGATCGTCGCCGAACTCGCTGGTGCGTTCCCGGATCAAAGTGGGAACCTGCCACGTATTGTGCGCCGCAAACACCTGCGCCACCTTACGGCACTTATCCTCGCTGTACGTGTCGATGATGTGCTGCGTGCGGGTGAGAGAGGTTGGATCGCCCATCTGTCGCATCAGTACCGGATCTGAGGTAGCAGTCTTATTCAGCGACGTCGCAGCCGGGGCAGGTGGAGCATTCGCGGCACGCGCGGCCATCGCCTGGCGTATGCCGGCCTCGTCGGTCGAGCAGCCAATCAGGATCGTCTCCATGGGCCCCAGGTGCTCAATCGCGCCCATTCCCGCCTCCGAGGCCTTGACGGCGTCGACACCGGGCGAGAGATGGCCGTCATAGAGCAGACCGTCCTTGGTCGCTTCGTCGAGAGCAGCAAAGAAGACGAGCGGAGTCACGTCAATCGTTTTGATGAAATCGGCACCTTCAGCCTTCTGCCTGTCGACCTCCGCGATGGCCATGGGCACCGTGGCGGCGTTCCCGCGCAGCAGGATGGAGCCGGGCATGGCGAGGAGTTCCGGGACATCCGACGCGGGCATCAGCGTACCGCGAGCAGCGCATCCGAGCCCGACATCTGGCGTACGCCGGTGATGCCGTTGGCCAGCATCAGCATCAGGTTGTTGGCGCGATCGGGACTATCGATCGGGTGTGCGTGCATCTCCCAGTAGCCCGGTATAAGGAATTTGCCTTTCAAATCCACGCTGTGTGCGTTGCCTTTGGCGGCCAGCATTGAAGCCGCGCCTATCTTCGTAATGTTGCCGCCATCCATTGCGACGCTCATGTTCGGCATCAGCTTTCCGGTTTGCGTGTCGACGATCGTCACATTGGTCAGCAACAGGCCGCTGCTCACGATGGTGCGCTGCGCAAACGCGGTCGCGGCCAGGGTAACGCCAAGGAAGAGCAATGCCACTTGAAAGCGCCTGTTCGTTCCGATCTTCTTGTTCAGCTTCATGGTGAATCTTCCTCTCGATCATTGCGTTCATGAACACGTTCGCGCGTTGTAGCTTGGCGCAGTCAACGGAACTTTGTCAACTCGCAGTGGTGCATGGGATACCCGAACCATCAAGCATTCCTGCTGAATTCTCATTGAGCGATGTACCGATGACCTGCAGGACCGACTTGCTACTTGACAAGCGTATCCCATTTCGTGAACCCTGCTTTACGCAAACATGTTCATCTTTTGTGGTCGATGGTGTAGCCTTTGAAAGGCAGGCTTGGCAATGTTCCGTTCAAACTCTCCGCGGCTTACCGCGACGACCGCAAACCGCCGTCAGTTCCTGGTCGGTTCTGCTGCCTGCGCGGCAGTGGCGGCAATACCGCGGTTGGCGGCAGCTGCCGGTGCCGAGCGCTTGCTTGACATTCATCACCATTTTGAGCCGACCGGTAAGAACAAGGACGGTGACGCGTGGACCATTCAGATGTCGCTCGACCAGCTGGACCGCAACAAGGTCGCAGCCGCGATCGCGTACGCCGGTCCGGTCATGGATACGGATCCGCAGGCCGCGCGCAAGCAGGCGCGAGCAACCAACGAGTGGAGCACGAAACAATGCCTCGATCATCCCGGCCGCTTCGGCTTGTTCGCGTCGCTTCCGATGAACGATGTGGACGGTTCGCTGGCCGAGATTGCCTACGCCTTGGATGTTCTGAAGGCGGATGGTGTCGGCATCGCCACGGAGTACGGACCGGCCTGGCTGGGCGATCCGAAGTTTGAGCCGATCTTCCAGGAGCTCCATCGGCGGAACGCTGTCGTCTACGTGCATCCGGCAGAAGCGTCGTGCTGCACACCCGCTACCCTGACGTACGAGAAGCCGCCGCTGGCTACCGCGTGGATGGAGTTTCCAACCAATACGGCGAGGACCATCCTGAGCCTTTGGAACGCGCAGACCACGCGCAGGCTGCCCGGTGTGCGTTTCATCTTCTGCCACGGCGGCGGCGTGATGCCGATGCTGCTGGGTCGCATTGCGGGTTTCGACGACTGGCGTGCGGTCGGTCCCGAAAAGCTGAAGCAGATGTTCCCTGACGGCGTTTACGCCGAGTTCGCGAAATTCTATTTCGACTGCGCACAGCTGTTCGCGCCGGAAGCGTTCGAATTGCTGCGGAAGGTCGTTCCGCCCACGCATCTGCTCTTCGGCTCCGATTTCAGCTACTTCCCCGTAGCTCACAGCTGTCAGCTTTTCGCAAGGCTGCAGATGCCCGCCGAGCTTCGACAGCAAATTTCTTCCAACAATGCCGCAGCGCTTCTTCCACGCTGGAAGGCATAACCCAGGAGGCTCGTACCGTGCGCCAGTACCAGTTAATCGATGTCCATTCTCATGCCATTGTTTCGTTCGGCTCATCTGTGCCGCTTGCCAAGCTGCCGCCATGGTCGGTGGAAGGCGCGCTGGCGCTGATGGATGAGAATGGCATCGCGGCTTCCGTCCTCTCCGTACCGCATGCCGCGCAGCATGGCGACGCGGGTGCAGCCGCGACGGTCGCGCGCAGGATCAACGAGACGATCGCTGAGATCATCGCGAAGCATCCCACTCGCTTCGGCGGGCTGGCTACCATTCCGGGCCATCTTGCCGATGCCACACTGGTCGAGATGGAATATGCACTGGACGAGTTGAAGCTGGACGGCGTTGCGACCTCGACGAGCATCAACAATGTTTATCTTGGTGAGCCGGCGTTCGATCCCTGGTTCGAGGAGTTGGACCGGCGCAGGGCGACGCTCTTCATTCATCCTTGGACATTAAGCACCGCATCCGAGATGGACCTGGGACTCAACTACTCCGTCTTCGAATTCATGTTCGACACGACGCGCATGTTGGCCAACATGGTTCTTTCCGGAGCTAAGAAGCGCTTCGCCAAGGTGAACATGATCTCCACCCATGGCGGGGGGACGATGCCGTTCCTGATCGAACGGTTCCAGCACCTGGAGGTTCACTTCGGCGCGAGCCACCGCGCCACGGTGTCAGCGGAAGAGATCCGCGAGGTGCTTGGCTCGTTCTACTACGACCTGACCGCGGCAACGACGACGGTCCAGTTGCAAGGGATGCTGGACCTAGTGCCGACATCGCAGCTCTTGATGGGTGTCGACATACCCTTCATGCCTGAATTTACGATCGGTGCCGCGATCGATGCGGTGGAACAGTATCAAAGGTTCAGCGCGGCGGACCTTGAGAAGATAGCGCACAGCAACGCCGGCCGGCTGTTCCCCAGGCTTGCTGCTCAATTTTCGGTCGCCTCCGCCAGCCACGCGGCACCTTGAGCGTAGAGCGCCTCGACAGCAGAGCCCTTCGTGCCGGGCAGATCCAGCTTGACGTTCAATCCGATCTTCTGCTGCATGTAGGCGAGATGGCGGTAGCCAGCCGGAAGTGCGGCCAGTGTCTCGCGGTCGAGCGTCAACTGTTGGGTTGTGTCGACGGGGTCAAGACGGTCTTTCTCATAGATGGGCCGGCGAAGCACAAGGCCCCATTTGCCGTGGCGATTCTCGAACAGATCGTAGAATCGGCCCATGCAGACGCAATCGCACAGAACGCCTTCGACGTTCGCGCGCTGATGAATCTTCATCTTGGTCTGAGCCACGGCGCGGTTGAGGCGCAGATCGATCAAAGTTCCGTTCAGTTCATGCAAGACCTCGACGCCTCGATCCCATGAGCCGCGGCTCGCGGCAACAAACTCATCCGCTGTGCCGTAGAACCACGTTGCCTGCATGGCACCATCTTCGTGCCAGACCGAACGCAGCCGAGCCCACTCTCCTGCATCTCGCCATAGAACCCATTTTTCAATCAGACTGCGGATCTCGATTTCATCCTGCATCCCTTGGTGCATCGTGTCTCCTTAGAAAGCGATGTTGCTCTTAGAAGAGGTCGCGCGGAACACTGCAGCAAGCTACACGGAAGCGACCAAGGCTCCGCTGCAAGCTTGAAGTTTAAGAGTACGGCTGAAGCCTTGGCCCCTGAACAAAGCGTTCGATCTAAAAAGCCTGATTTCCAAGCCTCTGTGCGGGTCGTCCTCTTTCGTAGAACAAAAGCCGGCGTTCAGGAAGAAGTCTTTCGCGGGTTGAGGTACCTTATCAAGGCTTCACGGAGTGCGAATAAAGACGGGCGTGGTCTTGCGTTTGCGTATGAGCCAGTTGCCGGGAGTGCTTTGTGTAAAGACTTCGTGGATGTCCGCCACGATGGAGACGACCGGCTGACGTGTTTCGTCATCGGAGCGGAAGACGGTCAGCAAGGAATCGAGCGTGGCTTCAGAACCGCCATCCCAATGCATGCGGAAGTTGGTGGCCTGATGCCGAGTAGTCACATGCATCTGTGCCTGCCTTGCGATGAGGAAGCTGCGAATGGCTTCTATGCCCTCAATGGTCCCGGGCTTCGGCGAGCCCGCGGCAAAGATCAGTTGGGCATCAGGAGCGAAGAACCTCGCACATTCGCCGGCACGGCAGTGATCGACTAAATAGCCGAACTCAGCGCTGATGCCGCTCAGGGTCAGCAGTTCGGCAACAACAGCTGTTGTCATGCCATCTCCAAAGCTGGTTCTACTGCGGTAACAGTCTGGCGTTTTGTCTTTGGCTGGGGCAGGTCCGTGATGGTACCTGCAAAGACCTCCGCCGCCAGGCCGAGGGTTTCGGAGAGCGTGGGATGCGCATGGATCGTCAAGCTGATGTCTTTCTCATCCGCGCCCATCTCGATCGCCAGGCCCGCTTCAGCGATGAGTTCTCCCGCGCCCGGACCCACGACGCCGGCACCCACAATCCTGCGGGTTGCGGGATCGAAGAGCAGTTTGGTAAAGCCTTCATCGCGTCCCAACGCGAGCGAGCGGCCGGATGCGCCCCACGGAAACACAGCTTTGTCCACAGGCCTTCCAAGCCGTTTGGCCTCCATCTCTGTAAGCCCGACCCACGCTACTTCAGGGTCGGTGTACGCGACCGCCGGGATCACTCGCGCTTCCATCACGACCTTGTGACCGCATGCCGCTTCCGCGGCGACCTTTGCTTCGTGCGTCGCTTTGTGGGCGAGCATGGGCTGACCCACTACGTCTCCGATGGCAAAGATGTGCGGAATGGAGGTGCGCATCTGCCGGTCGACCGGTATGCTGCCATCCTGGGCAAGCACAAGGCCCGCGGCTTCCGGGTTGAGCATCCGTCCGTTGGGCCGTCGTCCCACGGCGATCAGAACGTTATCGAACTCTTCGTCGGAATTGCCTTCGGGCCCTTCAAGATGCGCAACAAGCGCGTTCTTTTGCGGGTCCAGGCGCGTCAGCCTGGTTGTTAGAAGAAAGCGGATGCCGCCGTTCGCCATCCTGTTCTGCAACGGCGCGACCAGGTCGCGGTCCGCGCCGGGAATGATCTGGTCCATCCACTCGACAATCGTGACGCTACTTCCCAGCGCGCTGTAGATGGTTGCCATCTCCAGCCCGATGACACCCCCGCCGATGATGAGCAGCCGCTCAGGAATCCTACCGAGCGCAAGTGCACCGGTAGAATCAAGCACGCGCGGGTCGTCGTGCGGTACAAAGGGAAGGCGGATGGGCTCTGACCCGGCGGCGATGATGGCCTGGTCGAACGAGATCTGCTGCTCGCCGGTCGCGCCCTGTACGGTGACGCTGTTCAGCCCCATGAACCGTCCGAAACCACGCACTACGGTCACCTTGCGCCTGCGGGCAAGATCCTCAAGGCCGCCGGTGAGCCGCGCCACGACTGCGTCCTTCCAGGAGCGGAGCGCCTCCAGATCGACCGTTGGCTCACCAAAGCGCAGGCCATGCGCCGCGAAGCCCGACGCATCCGCAATGACTTTGGCCGCGTGCAGCAACGCCTTCGATGGAATACAGCCGACGTTCAAACAGACGCCGCCGAGACGGTCCCAGCGATCCACGAGTACGACGGAGCGGCCGAGGTCGGCGGCGCGGAAGGCGGCGGTATACCCACCCGGGCCTCCACCGATGACCAGGAGATCCGCATGAAGGTTTTCAGGTTGAGTCACAGGATCACCCGCCTGAAATCCGCCAGCAGGCGCGTGAGTGAGGCCAGGAACCTGGCGGCCGCGGCTCCGTCAATGACCCGGTGATCCCATGACAGGCTGAGCGGGATGATTGATCGCGGCTGAAATTGCGCACCGTCCCATATCGGCTTGATGGCGGCACGCGCGGCACCCAAGATAGCAACCTCAGGCGCATTGATGATCGGCGTAAAGCCCGTGCCGCCAATGCCGCCGAGCGACGAAACGGTAAAGCATGCGCCCTGCATATCGGCGGGCTTCAACTTGCCGGCTCGTGCCTGCTCGGCGAGCGCGGAGCACTCCGCGGCGATCGCGCGCAAGCCTTTCGCATCTGCGTCTCGAATGACTGGCACGACCAATCCGTTGGGAGTATCAGCGGCAAAGCCGATGTGGAAGTAACGCTTCAAAAGCAGCTGTTCCCCATCCAGCGAAGCGTTGAAGGCCGGATGTTGCCGAAGAGCGGTTACGCTCGCCTTAATGAGGAACGTAAGCATCGTGAGCTTGGCCTCCTTGCCACCGCTTTCAGCGTTGGCGGCCATCCGAAATGCTTCAAGATCGGTGACGTCCGCTTCATCGAAGTTCGTGACGTGAGGGATCAGGATGGCGTTGCGCGTCAGGTTGGCGCCGGACACCTTTTTGATCTTGGATAGCTCGACCCGCTCAATCGGTCCGAACTTCGCAAAGTCCACTTGTGGCCAAGGCAGCAAGCTCAGTCCGGAGCCCACGTCTCCGGCAACAGCTGAAGCCTCCGGGCGGAGGACCGCAGCCTTGATGAAAGCCTGCAGGTCGCCGTGCAGGATGCGTCCTTTCGGTCCGGAACCGCTGATCCGGTTCAGATCCAGACCGTATTCGCGAGCGAAGTGACGAACGGAAGGTGATGCGTGGGGCAGGATGGTGCCGGAACCTGGTGCCGACTCGAACCATGCCGTAGCAGGCGCGGCAGGTGCAGGCAAGGGTGTGGTTGTTGTTACAGCGGCCGGCGGCGGAACGGATGTCTTGGACGCAGCCGGAGTTGGTTCGGGAACCTCGACTTGTTCCGGCTCACGAAGCTCAAAATCCAGCGGCTCAAGGATCACCAGCAGGCTTCCACAGCTGATCTTGTCTCCGACTTTCACCTTGATCTCGCGGACGATGCCGGTGGCGGTCGCAGGCACCTCCATGGTCGCCTTTTCCGTTTCGATGACGACCAGCGTCTCATCGATCGCCACGAGTTCGCCTACCCGCGCCAGCACCTCGATGATGGGCACATCCTTGACGTCCCCCATGTCGGGGACGAACACTTCAACCAGGCTGATTGCGGCAGGTGATGGCATGTGCGCCTACACTTTCCAAGGAGCCGGAGCTCCAGTTTTGACGCCGAAGCGTTCGATAGCGTTGAGTAAGGACGTGCGTTCAAGCTTTTCTTCGCGGACAAGAGCCTCAAGCGCGGCCAAGACAATATGGAAGCGATCCACCTCAAAGAAGCTGCGCAAAGCCGCACGACTGTCGCTGCGGCCAAAGCCATCCGTCCCCAAAGCAACAAACCTCGCGGTCACGAACGGGGCGATCAACTGCGGGTAGGCTCGAACGTAATCCGTTGCCGCAATGATGGGAGTGGTGCCCGAAAGCAATTGCTCGACGTGGCTCTGACGTTCGCCGAACTCCGCTCCGAGCCGTCGCGCACGCTCCACGTCCGCGGCGTCCTTCGCAAGTTCGCTGAAGCTGGTCGCGCTGAATATCTCGCTGCCTATGCCGAACTCCTGCTCGAGCAGGTCAGCCGCCGCAATGACCTCGCGCAGGATAGCGCCGGAGCCGATCAGACGAACGGTTCGGTCGGGGACTTTCCCATTGCGCACGGCGTAACGGTAAAGACCCTTCATGATGTCGGCTTCAGAACCGGCCACGAGCGAAGGCTGCGCGTAGTTTTCGTTCATCGCCGTGATGTAGTAGAACTCGTCGCTTTCCTGCTCTAACATGCGACGCGCTCCAGCGTCCATGATGATCGCCAGTTCACAGGCGAATGCGGGATCGTAGGCGCGGCAATTGGGAACGGTGGCGGCGACAATGTGGCTTGAACCATCCTGGTGCTGCAGGCCTTCGCCTCCGAGCGTCGTCCGTCCGGCGGTGGCACCGATGAGAAAGCCGCGCGCCCTCTGGTCCGCAGCTGCCCAGATCAGATCGCCAACCCGTTGAAATCCAAACATCGAGTAGTAGATATAGAGCGGAAGCATCGGCAGGCGATGAACGCTATACGAGGTTGCAGCGGCAACCCAGGACGAGATGGCCCCGGCTTCCGTAATGCCCTCTTCGAGCAACTGCCCGTTGCGCTCCTCGCGGTAATACAGCATGGAGCCTGCATCCTCGGGCTCGTACAGCTGGCCGGTTGAGGAGTAGATACCGACCTGCCGAAAGAGATTTGCCATGCCGAAAGTTCTGGCCTCATCCGCGACAATGGGCACGATGCGAGGACCAAGATGCTTATCCTTGAGCAGCCCGCCCAGCATGCGGACAGCCGCCGTGGTGGTGGACATCTCTTTACCGTCCGACTCGAGCGCGAACTGCGCATAGCTTTCGATGGGCGGCACGGCAAGCAGCTCCGGCGCATTGCGGTCGCGGCGCGGCATGTATCCGCCCATGGCCTCGCGACGAGTCCGCAGGTAGGTCACCTCGGCACTGTCTGAAGAGGGCTTGCAGAAGCTCAGCGCGGCTACTTCCTCATCGCGCAGCGGCAGCGAGAAGCGGTTTCGGTAGGCCAGCAGCGCGTCTACGTCCAGCTTCTTGGCCTGGTGCGAGGTCATGCGCGATTCCCCGACGCTGCCCATGCCATAGCCCTTCTTGGTCTTGACCAGAATGACGGTCGGCCGGCCTTTATGCGCTTTCGCCGCAGCAAATGCGGCATACAGCTTGCGGAAGTCATGGCCGCCTCGTTTGAGCGCATGTATCTCCGCATCGGACATGGTGCTGGTCAGCTTGGCAGTCTCCGCATCTCTTTCGAAGAACTTGATGCGGTTGTAGTCGCCGTCTTTCGAGCCCAAGGTCTGGTACTCTCCATCCACTGTCTCAGCGAAGCGCCGCAGCAGGACATTGTTCTTATCGCGCGAGAAGAGCGCGTCCCATTCCGAGCCCCAAAGCACCTTGATGACGTTCCATCCGGCACCAATGAAGAGCGACTCCAACTCCTGAATGATCTGCCCGTTACCGCGCACGGGACCATCCAGACGCTGCAGGTTGCAGTTGATGATGAACGTCAGATTGTCGAGCTTCTCGCGCGTGGCCAGCGTCAAGGCGCCGACCGACTCCGGCTCATCCATCTCGCCATCCCCGAAGACCCCCCAGACGTGGCGATCGGTTGCCGGTTTCAGCCCGCGATCCTGCAGGTAGCGCATGAAGCGCGCCTGGTAGATGGAGCTGATGGGGCCGATCCCCATCGATCCGGTGGGGAACTGCCAGAACTCAGGCATCAGCCATGGATGCGGGTAGGAGCAGAGCCCCTGGCCGCCCACCTCCCGGCGATATCTGGTGAGCTGCTCTTCACTGATGCGGCCTTCGAGAAACGCACGCGCATACACGCCGGGCGCTGAGTGCGGCTGATAAAAGATCAGATCGCCGCCATCGCCGGGAGTCGCCGCACGAAAGAAGTGATTGAAGCCGACCTCGAAGATCTCAGCCGCGGAGGCGTAGCTGGCGATATGCCCGCCGAGATCGCCGTAGGCCTGATTGGCTCGCATGACCATGACGAGCGCGTTCCAGCGCATGATGGCGGTTAACTTTTCTTCCATCGCAAGATCGCCTGGATAGGTTCCCTGTCGCTCCAGCGGGATCGTATTCCGATAGGCTGAAAACGGCTGTGGCAGGCCGATGGAGCCGTGACTGCGCAGCGCATCCTCCATTTGAGCGACGAGAAATTGACCGCGTTCCGGGCCGGCCTCTCGCATCACAGTGGTCAAGGCATCTAACCATTCACGGGTCTCCGCGGGATCGTGATCGCGCGCCTGAGCGGATGCGTGCTGCAGTGTCTCATCGAAAGTCACAACCATATACTGCTCTCTTCCTCGCTGCTAAATTACAAACAAATCGACATACTCATGAACAGCCATCGTCTCGAGCACAGCTTGATCCCGCGACGCATCCAGGATGCGCGCCTGCTGTGTAGGCGGGAATTTACGCGCGAGATTCTTTCTGAACTTCGCCTCCAGCAAGGGGATGCCATCGCCGCGCCGGCGCCGGTGCCCGATGGGATATTCCACCGTCTCCTCCAGCAGCGAACCGTCAATCAGCCGCAATTGAATGCTGTTGGCGATCGAGCGCTTCTCCGGATCGTGGTAATCCTTGGTGAACTCCGCGACCTCTTCGGTCCGCATCTTGGCGCGCAGCCTATCGATGCGCGGGTCGCGCGCCACATCATCTTCGTAGTCCGCGGCCGTCAGCCGCCCGAGGAGCAACGGCAGGGCGATCATGTATTGGATACAGTGGTCGCGGTCCGCGGGGTTGTGGAGCGGACCTTGCTTGTCGATGATGCGCAGGCACGCCTCATGTGTGCGAATGGTGACGCTCTCAATGTCTGCCGCCGACTTCCCCATGGCAAGCAGCAGCGCATGCAGCGTCATCGCCGCCTCGACCGCGGTCTGCGAGTGGAACTCAGCGGGGAAGCTGATCTTGAAGAGCACATTCTCCATGACGTAGCTGCCGTATCGGCGTTGGAATCTGAACTCCTGCCCACGAAACAGCACATCGTAGAAGCCCCAGATCTTCGCTGTCAGCACGGAGGGGTAACCCATCTCGCCCATCTTCGCCATCAGCGCCAGCCGCACCGCCCGGCTGGTGGCGTCGCCTGCCGCCCAACTCTTTCGTGAGCCAGTGTTCGGGGCATGCCGATAGGTGCGCAGACTCTGCCCATCGACCCAGGCCAGCGAAACAGCTGCAAGCATCTCTTCGCGAGAAAGGTTCAACAGCTCCGAAACCACGGCGGTCGACGCGACCTTCACCAGCAGCACATGGTCAAGGCCAACCTTGTTGAACGAGTTCTCGAGCGCAAGGCAGCCCTGGATCTCGTGCGCCTTGATCATCGCGGTCAACACCTGCCGCATGCGCAGCGGAGGCTTGCCGGCGGCCAGGGCGACACGCGAAAGCCAGTCGGCTACGGCCAAGATGCCGCCGAGATTATCGGACGGATGGCCCCACTCCGCGGCCAGCCACGTATCGTTGAAGTCCAGCCAGCGGATCATCGCGCCGATGTTGAAGGCAGCCTGCACCGGGTCAAGCTGGAATTGGGTGCCCGGAACCTTGGCGCCGTTGGGAACGCAGGTCCCCTGCACGATAGGTCCTAAAAGCTTGGTGCAGGCG
>CAXTWP010000005.1:15932-27633 GCA_964247945.1 uncultured Acidobacteriaceae bacterium
CCTCAAGGCCGCAGCCCAGCGTGTCCATGAGGCAATGCCGCGCCGTCGCATACGCCAATTCACTTTCAATCTCGAACGTGCGCACATAGTCGACGATGTCGACGACGACTTGGTCGTAGTCCTGAACTTCCCTGCTGATCGATGCGGACACTTGGTCTCCGATTTCAGTGACGTTCCTGCAATGGCCGGAACGTCCGGTTATCCGGGCCGGTATAGTTTGCGGCCGGCCGGATGATCTTGCCGTCGATGCGTTGCTCGATGACGTGCGCGCTCCACCCGGTAGTGCGAGCCAGGACGAAAAGCGGCGTGAACATCGCGGTCGGGATGCGCATCATGCTGTAGCTGACTGCGGAGAACCAGTCCAGGTTCGGAAACATCTTCTTGGTCTCCCACATTACCGACTCGATGCGCTCTGCGATCTCAAAGAGCTTCATGCTGCCGGCTTCCTCCGACAGCTTGCGCGCGACTTCCTTGATGACCTTGTTGCGCGGATCGGAGACCGTGTATACCGGATGCCCGAAGCCGATGATAACCTCGCGCGCGGCCACCCGTTTGCGAATGTCCGCTTCAGCCTCATCTGCATTTGCGTACCGCTTCACGATGTCGAGGGCGACCTCATTTGCGCCGCCGTGCTTCGGGCCGCGCAACGCGCCGATCGCGCCGGCGATGCAGGAGTAGATGTCCGAGCCGGTGCCCGCAACGACGCGACCCGCAAAGGTGGACGCGTTGAACTCGTGCTCGGCATAAAGGATCAAGCTGGTGTGCATGGCGCCTATCCAGGATGCGGACGGTTCTTCTCCATGCAGTAGATGCAGAAAATGCGCGCCGATGGAGGTGTCCTCCGTCTCCACGTCGATGCGCCGCCCATGCGTCGCAAAGTGGTACCAGTACAGCAGCATCGAGCCGAGCGAGGCCAGGAGGCGATCCGCGATGTCAACGGCTCCGGCCGGGCTGTGATCCTCCTTCTCAGGCAGCACGCAACCGAGCATCGAGACACCTGTGCGCATGACATCCATCGGGTGCGCTGCCGCGGGCACGCACTCTAACACCGCCTTGACGGCGGCAGGCAGACCGCGAAGCGATCTCAGCTTGCTCTTATACGCAGCCAGTTCCGCAACGGTCGGCAAGGTTCCATGAACGAGGAGATGGGCGATCTCTTCAAACTCCGCGGCGGTCGCAAGATCAAGGATGTCGTACCCACGATAGTGCAACTCATTCCCGTTCCGACCGACCGTACATAACGCTGTGTTGCCAGCCGGCGTCCCGGAGAGCGCGACTGATTTCTTTGGCTTGAACGCTGAAACTTCCTCAATCACAACTCCACTCACAGTGCCTCCCATTGACACGTTCAAACTGTCTTAGTCTTCGCGAATAACCGATCCAAGGTTTGTTCATAGTCGTGGTAGCCGAGAAATCGATACAGGTCAGCTCTCGTCTGCATGGTGTCCAAGACGCTTTGCTGTGAACCGTCTCTGCGGATGGCTTGATACACCTTCAGCGCAGCCGCGTTCATAGCGCGGTAGGCCGAGCAGCAAAACAACACAATGTCGACGCCGGACGCACCAAGTTGCTCGCACGTGTAAAGCGGCGTATGACCAAACTCTGTGATGTTGGCAAGTATTGGGACTTCGACTGTCGCCTTGAACTTCGGATAAAGAGCCAGATCCGTCACGGCTTCGGGGAAGATCATGTCCGCACCCGCTTCAACATACGCACGGCAGCGATCGAGCGCCTCCTCCATCCCCTCGCCCGCAAGCGCGTCGGTTCGAGCCATGATGACGAAGTCGCGATCCGTGCGAGCGTCCGCGGCTGCCTTGATGCGATCTACCATCTCGGCCTTCGAGACAACCTCTTTGCCTGGGCGATGACCGCAGCGCTTGGTGCCCACCTGATCTTCCATATGCACCGCCGCCACGCCTGCCTGTTCCATCGACCGGATCGTGCGCGCAATGTTGAACGCTCCGCCCCAGCCGGTATCGATATCGACCAGCAGCGGGAGAGTGGTGGCGTTGACGATGCGGCGGGCATCGGTCAGCACATCGTCCATGGTGCTGATGCCCAGATCCGGCAGGCCCAGAGAGTTCGCCGCGACGCCGCCGCCGGAGAGATAGAGCGCCCTAAAGCCTGTCGCATCCGCCATCCGGGCGGTGTACGCATTAATCGCACCGACGATCTGCAGCGGCTTCTCCTGCTTGATTGCCGAGCGGAACCTAGCTCCCGCGCTCTTCCGGTGTTCCTCGTTCCCGTTCGCCCCAACAGTCATGCCGGTATCCTGTCGCTCTCTTCCTAAGCTAAATGGCCATCCGGATGTCAGGTGTGACTGCCGGCTCAAACTCACCCACCTGGTGCGCCCTATGATGTAGATCTGGCAGAGTCATGCCTTTTCGGCGCGCTTCTACCATCTTCGCCGGATCGACAAAGCGTCCTACGGGGTTGGCCGCGAACAACGGTGACGTCTCCATGAAGTCGCAAGAGGTCGCGCAATCGTTATTCCAGTCCGCCTGCAACTCCACGCTGTTGCCGTCCGGATCGACATAGTAGAACGAGATAGCGAAGCCATGATCGAGAGCCATGTGCGGCTCGATTCCCTCACCCTTCAGCCGCACCCAAGTCTGCAAAAGGTCGTCCACGCACGCATATTCCCAGGCGGAGTGGTGCATGCCGGTATGCCGTGCGCGATCCGGATCGTCGGTCAATTTGGGGCTTGTGAGCAGTGCGATGCGCCCGGGAACTTCGTCGTTCGTGAGGAATCCCATGACGTCGTTTTGAAATTGCTTGCGTGAGCCAATTACCTTCCCGTACCACTCGATCATCTCCGACATGCGGATCGTCTTGAGGTTAACATGGTGGAAGAGCGGAGTTTTGATCAAGTCGGGTGACGGGACGACGGTATTCATGAACACGTTCTCCTTTTGTGAGACTGCCGCATCATGATTTACGAAGGCCACCTTTGTCAACAACTATTTTCTTCCGATCTCGAATCCCTATATGCTAAGAGCAACTTGCAGCGACTGAAGGAGAGCAGTGACCATACTTCTCGCTTCCACACGCGAATGCGTCAAGGCACCTGGACTTCGTGAGCGGTCCAAGCACGAGCGCAAACAGCGCATCCTGCATGCTGCACGGGAGCACTTTTCCAACCACGGCTACGATGAGGCGACGCTTCGCGGAATTGCAGACTCAGCCGGACTCGGCGTCGGTACTCTGTTCAATTACGTCAGCCACAAACGCGATCTCATCTTCCTCATCTTCAACGAGGAGATTGATGCTCTGACTGCTGCAGCGCTTGCAAATACGCGTCCTTGGAAGAATTTTCGCGACAATATGCTCACGATAACGGATCCGCACTACCTTCTGTTCGCTGAAACTCCCGTGCTCTCGCGCATCCTCCTCAGCGAAACGGTTCTGGAGACTCCCGGCCGGCACCTTGACCGCTATCTACGTGTGCGAGTTCGGCTGCTCGAAGGCATGGAAGCTCTCGTCACAGCGGCGCAGGACCGGGAGGAGCTGCGCGGCGATATTCATCCCGCCTTGATCGCTCGCAACACGTTCCTTTCCTTTACGGCGGCTTTGCGCTGGTGGATCACCCAACCTTGCCCCGATCCAACCCAGGGGCAGCGCGACTACGCGGAGATGCTTGAGATGCAATACGACGGCCTGAAGCAGGCCGTACTAAGATGAACATGTTCTCACAAGTCTTGATGCTTCATAACCGATTTGATGGGTAATCCGCACCGGTGTTGCTCGGCCGATACAAAGAGCAAGAGCTGACCTGAGGCAAACTACCTGATACTGTAGAGGGGGGAACTGGCGAAGTGCCGTTTTGCCTGGAAGGCGGCCATGGAAGGCGGGTGACACGCTTTACACCTTCAAGGGACTAGCTACCATGGTGAATCATTGATAAAGGTAGGTTCTTCAACTCCCGACTTCGGTCGTCGTCATCCTGAATGGAGTGAAGGACCGCTGTGTTGTGTCTTTGCTTGTTCTGCCGCGCCGCCAGTTACTTCAAGGGAGTTGAGACTCACCTCTCTAGTGGCTGAGTTGGTCCTGTAGGCGGTACCGATCTACGTTCTGCTGCTTCTTGTCGTTCAATCGGCGTGCCTCGTTGAAGCGCGCAACCAACGCTTGGATCTCCTCCTTGTTGCCTGTGGCTCGACGCGCCATCATCTCCTGGTAGAGCGCAACCTGATCGTTTGGATCTTCGGCAAGCGCGAGCTCCGCCTGTTGGATCGCAAGCCCGGGCTGCTTTGTCTGCACATAGAGCCGGGCCAGCAGGTCGTGCGCGGCTTGATAGTGAGGGTCGAGCGTGGTGGCGCGTCTGGCCGCGACGATGGCCGATTGCAGGTTGGACGCATTCTGTTCGTCCGAGCGTTGAGAAAGCTGCTCTGCCAGCAGGTACTGCAAGAGTGGATCATCCGGGTGCCGGTTTGCTTCGGTCTCAAAGATGGCCAGCGATCTGCCATCCTGATGCTGCTGGCTCTGCATGATACCGACGGCGTCGACGGCGAACGACAGCTTTGGATCAAGCCGATGCGCCTGCTCGAAATCAGTGATCGCAACGTCACCCTTTGCGAGCTGCACTTCAAGCACACCGCGCGCAACGTACAAAGGTGCCGCGCCCGGAAGCCGGTCGACGCCTGCATCCAGCATGTCTATGCCCACCTGAAAGGATTTGTGATTGAAGGCGATCGCGGCGAAGTCAAGATAGTTGTCAACGTCGTCGGGAGCCGCAAGGATCGCTTGACGAAGCAGGCTGACGGCACCCGGAGTATCACCCTGTTCTTCATGGAGTTTCGAAGCGAGAGCGAGCGCATGTTCCTCGGGCGAGGTGCTCAGCAGCGGTGCCAATGTAGCGAGAGCGTCGTCGTTCGCATGCGTCTTCCACTGCAGCAAAGCGACGTCGTAGCGGATGGCATCCTTTGGGCTCGAAGTCAGAAGCGCGACATACTGCGCCAGAGCCGCTTTGAGGTCGCCCGTCTGCGCAAGGCACGATCCATAGGCTTGCAGCAGGTCTGGACGCGACGGAAAGAGCACGGCACTGGCAGCATAGTGCCTGAGCGCCTCGGGACATCGCTCTTGTGCGCGCAGTGTGGTCGCCAGCATGGCATGAGCAGTCGGGTTCTCCGATTGGAGAGTGAGGATGCGCTCCAGCAGCGGAATTGCCTTGTCGGGATCGTGCGCAAAAGTAATCTGTGCGGCACCTTCGAGAGCGGGCAGGTACGACGGACAGAAGCTGAGAGCCTTGTGAAAAGAGGCGAGCGCGAGCTGCTGCTGATGCAACCCTGTATGCGCGATGGCCTGCAGCGAAAGCAGCCTGCAGTCATGCGGCGCGTGCTGGAGCGCATCCTTCGTCAGGGTTAACGCACGCTGGCTATCGCCTGTTTTAAGCGCCGTCACGACGCCGGCCGTCGCGGATGGCGGCTCCTGTGCCCGGGCATCGGCCCCGCCTGCCGCAAGCAGGAAGGCGCAGAGGAAGGCCGGAAGGAAGGTACGGCGCCCCGGTTTTGGCAGCCGTAAGGTAAGGCGTCCCGGCAGGCCAGACAACCGGCTGTTCCGACAGGTCTCGAACCTAGTGGGTGTCATGTTATCTCGTCCAGATCGTACGCGGCGCCTCATCATTCAAGACACACCAACAGATCGAGATTAAGGATAGCGCGTTCAACCGGCAGCGTCTGCGATCGGGTGCCTACATCTGGAAGTATCATGACGGACCAGCGCACGACAGTACAGCCGGCCCGTCTCAGCGTATGCGGTTAGAAGTTGATGCGGGCACCCAGCAGCATGTTGCGCGCCGGGTTCGTTCCAGCGCTTTGACCGAAGGCACCGTCTTGCAGATTGGTATCCAGGCCGTTTGTGACGCCACTGGAAAGATAGTTCACCCGGTTGAACAGGTTGAAGGTGTCCAGGCGAAGCTCCAGATTGACACTCTCCCTGATGGCGCTCACCTTTTTGAGCGTGAAGTCGTAGTCGGCATAGCCCGGGTTCCGGAACTGGTCAGGCGCTTCGTTGCCTTCGGTGCCGATAGCAGGAAGGACAAAATTGCCACAGGGTAGAATGCCGCCTGGACACGCACCAAGCACACCATTTCCGGTGTGGTAATCACTTCGTTTGTGGCTTTGCTTGTACGAGGTAACGTTTGGATAGTCGTTGTTGTTCCCGTCAGCGTTGAAGTCGCCGCTGCCGGGGGCAAACTGCAGGTTGTTCGCTGTGGCAGGCAAGTTTTGGTTGATCAACTGAGCCGCAAAGGATGCACCGGTATAGACCGTGAAGGGCGTACCGGTCTGCAAAACGGCGAGACCGGCGAGTGTCCAGCCGCCGAGTGCGCGACGCTCCAGGCTGTTGCCCGTATGATCGCCCGGCAGCTCATACGACGCGCCAAGTGAAACCCTGTGCCGAATGTCGTAGGGCGAACTGGCGTAGAACTGGTTGGTCGGATAGCCCACGGGATAGTTTTGCCAGTCGTCCAGCGAGTGGCCATAGGTATACGAGGCGGTGATGAAACCACGCCGTGCAAAACGGCCTCTGGCTGAGGCGATCAGACCGTCATAGTTTGCGACCGAGCTGTTATAGGCATAGTTGATGGCACCGAAGCTTGTGTTCAGGCGGGTCTGGACGCCCGAGCAGGAGCTTGCTGCAGGCGCAGCTCCCGCGGCCGGTGTCACCGTGCACTTGATGTGCTGCAGCAGATACACTGAGAAGCTGTTCACGTCATTCCCGTAGGAGGTATTGCCCGTGTTGCCGCCGGCGGCAATCAGGCTACCCGAGTGAGAGCCCGTGTAGCCTAGGCTGACGACGAACCCCGGGGTAACCTGGCGATCCACGGCGAGGTTGAAGTTGATCGTAAATGGACTCGAAAGGCCCGCAGCTACACCGGCGATGCCGATCTGCTGACCGACGATGCCGCCCTTTGCGTCAAGTTGCTGACCCTGGAAGGCAGGGTACACGTAACCGAACGGATAGGTGTTTTGCGTGGCGAAGCCGAAGACGGGTGCGGCAGTTGATCCATCGTTCTTGAACGTGGGCCGGGCAAAGCCCGGCGGATTACCGCTAAGGCCGTTCTCGGAGTTACCCAGCGTAAAGTAATCATGAAAGAGGCCGATGCCGCCATGAATGAGCCATTTGTTTGCATCATCCGGAGCAAAGGCAAAACCGCCGCGCGGACTGAAGACGTAATTCAGGTCCTTTGAAAAGACATGGCTCTGCGGTGTCAACGCGGCGTTTGCAATCTGCTGCTGAAAGGTCGAGCCGCTTCCGAGATGAAGATTGGAGAGTCCTGTACCTGCGAGCGAGGGATACGCATTGCCGAAGTTGTCGTAGCGTATGCCGTAGTTGACGGTCAGCTTCTTTGATGCCTTCCAGGTGTCTTCGACAAAGGCGCCACCGGTCGTCTCCGCGTAGCCATAGTTGTTCGCCTTCGGTTTGCCGGTAGATGGATCGTAGGAGAGACCACTCTCCGTAAAGGGATTGTTGTTGATCAGGTCAATGAGGCTGTTGAACTGGAAGGTCGGTTGACCATAAGCCGCCGCGAACAAGGCGATATCGTCACCGTGAAAACCCTCATAGCCCGCCCTTACGGAGTGCCCGCCGTGGACATAGGTGAGCACGTCGCGCCAGTGATAGCTATGCTGCACAAAGTCGCCATAAGCAAAGCCCGAACCGAAACCTGAGCCCAATCCGGTCACGTTGACCACCGGCACCGTGAAGTTGCCGCTGGAGGGTGAGATGCCTTCGATACGGTTGTAGCCGAAGAAAGCCTCATTGATCAGGTTGGACGAGAAGGTGTGCGTCTCACTGCCCTGAATGGAGAAGACGTAGTCGTTGTTCGTGGTCGCAAAGGCCGGACGGGCCGCAGGTCCGCCGCTGCTGATGGTGTCGCGATAGAACAGGCCGTAGACCCTGTCCTTGTTAAAATATTTATCCAGACGAACGTTATATTGCTTCGAATTGTTGTAGCTGCTGGAGTTGAAGTTGCCGTTGTCGATCACGGGCGTGCTGCAGGGGATGTTGTCGGTGCTCGCCGTGCCGCAGCCGGTGTTCGGAGAGGCGGCAGTCGGAGAGCCGAACAGCTGCGCTGCCGTGCTCTGCACACTCTTGAAGGTAAGGTTGCCGGCGGGATATTTGTTCAGTAACGCAAGCTCCGGGCTGTTGGGCTGAACCTTGTTGGCGAAGGCCGTGAAGGCCGGATCTTCGTAGGTAAAGTTGGAGGTTCCGTTTGAGGCGAGCGAAAGATATGGCTCGTACCCCACAAAGAAGAAGAACCTGTGATTAGGGATGACGGGACCGCCTACACCGAAGGAAAGATTGTTGGTGTGGAAAGGGGCAACCCGTGTGCCGGCTACGGGACCATATTCACCACGCGCGGTGAGCCCCTGGTACGTGTAGTATTCGCTGGCGAAGCCGTGATAGCCATCCGTTCCAGACTTGGTGGTGATGACGGTCTGGATGGAGCTTGCACGGCCATAATCGACGGTATAGGTATTGGTCTGGACCGTAGCTTCCTGGACCGTATCAGCGTTCGGCGTCAGGTTGACGACGCCCGGCCGGATGCTGCTGGTGACATCCAGGCCATCCACAATGTATTGATTAGCGTTAGCTCCGCGACCATTTGCGCTTGCATCGACCGAGTTCTCCGGGTTGAAGTTGGTCGCAGCACCGGAGCCAAGACCGGTAACCCCCGGCGCCAGGGTGATGAGGGCGAGCGGGTTGCGGGCGGCGAGAGGGAGTTGCTCAAAGGCTGCGGTGCTCAGGGTCAATTCGTTGCGGGTCTCGGAGGTATCAAGCAGAGGCGCCTGTGCCGTAATCTCGACCTGCGTCGACACAGACCCAACGGAGAGCGTAATCGACACGTCGCGTGTCTCCGCGGTATTTAGCGTGAACGCAGTTTGTGTCGAGGCGAAGCCGGCTGCCGTCGTAGAAACCTGATAGTTACCCGGAGCCAGGCTCGAAAAGCGGTACACACCCGAAGCGTTTGAGGTCGCTATTTGCGAAACTTTGTTATCCACGTTGGTCAGCGTGATCTTCGCTGCGCCAATTGCCGCGCCGGCTGCATCGAGCACTGTACCCTGGACGGCACTGTTGAATTGTGCCACGGCTGAGAGCGATCCAGCCAGGACCGCTGCAAGGAGAAAAACCAACGCGCGGCGACGAACGTGCGGAAGAGATACAAACTCAGACATAAAGCCTCACGAAAAGATTGCGCTTCCTACGGGGAAGGCGTGATAACGCTAACACTCAGCCGGACTTATTTTGACTACATGCGGGATGAACAAACCGTGAAACGGCTACCTTTCGAACGAAGCAACTCTAGAACCTGGGTCCGGTATGTGCAAGTTACATTGATCCCAAGCCTCCGTAGTTCGATTGAACTATAGACCTGGCACACTGTGGCCCTCTTCAGGCAAGATGGAGTCGATGTTCAGGAGAATCCTTAGTGGCAGCGGCTGGCAGATGGTGACGATCGGTTCATTTCGATCTATGGGGAGGTGTACCTCGCCAAGTACACTGGCCCTGCTGCTCGTCTTGGTAGGTTGCCGCTCAGTACCGACGGCTGCCATCGCGGTGATCCCAAGAACATCTGGAACTATCCTGTGGGAGCCCGAAAACGTTGGAGCGCAGACAGCTGCCGCCGAGCTTGGTGAACGCATCTACTGGAACGCCGCGACGTGGGAGAACGATATCGATGGGCAGATTGCTTTGGTCAATCGCATCGCGCCCACGGGATATAAGGGCCTGGTGCTCGCACCCGATCATTCGCTGGCCTTGATTACACCGGTGCGAAGGGCGCTTGCAGCAGGGATCGTTATCGTCATCATCGGTTCGCCCCTGCCGATCCCCTCGAATGAGAACCTCTCGTACATCTTGAACGATGAGGAAGAGGGTGGCCGGCTCGCCGCCGAACGTCTTGCCTTTATTCTGCACGGGCGAGGAAAGGTCGCGCTGCTTGGGATCGATCCCGATATCGCAGGCATCATGGTGCGAGCCAAAAGCTTCGAACAGGCTTTGACCTTATCTTCGCCCGACATCCAGATTGTCGTTCGGCGTATGGGGACATTTAACTTTGCACATGAGCAGGAAGGAGCGGAAGAGGTACTGCGGTCCCATCCCGATCTTGACGCGGTCGTCGCGCTTACCTCAACCTCCACACGCGGTGCCATGTCGAACATCGATGGCAACCCCCGGAGCCGCAGGGTGAAGGTGATCGGCTTTGATCCGGATACGCTGCCGTTTGATCGAGAGTGTCTCGATGCAGTGATTGTCGAAGACATTCGCGGCATGGGCGACCGCGCGATCCGCTTGATCCATGCCAGACTGCAGGGACAATCGATGCCGCCAGGTGTCCAGTTCGAACCCACCCTGGTGACACGCCAGAACGTCGACAGCAAGCCGGTACAGGAGATGCTGATTGAACGCTGGCGGCCGGGAGCCGCCGACCTGAAGCGGAGCGTGTCGCCGTGAAAGCCCAATTGGCGCGCAACGTAGTGGGGGCGCTGCTCGTCGCAGGGCTTACGGTCCTGCTGGGCGCTTGGGGACTGTTGACGTACCTTCACCGCTCCACACGTGGTCTGCCCTATCGCGACTCCTTTGCCAAGGGAAAAGCCGATGAGTGGAAGGCGCTGGGCGGAACGTGGGAGCTGGCGGATGGAGCGATGCGCAACGATTCGGATGAGCGGGGAGCGAAGCTGCTGACCGGCTCCTCCAACTGGGGCGATTACTCGATTGAAGCCGACCTGATGCTGCTCGGTCCTGACGGCGATGCGGGCCTGATGGTGCGTTCGAGCGATGAAGAGCAGGGGGTCGATGCCTATACCGGCTACTACGCCGGGCTGCGCACCATCGACGATTCGCTTGTGATCGGGCGGGCCGGCTATGGCTGGGTGGAGGTTAGCAACCGCCTGGGCGGCGCACGGCCTGCAGTGCAGGCGTCACGTTGGTACCACGTGAAGCTGCTTGCCGTGGGATGTCAGCTGGCGGTCTCCGCAGCTCCTTTGCCCCACGGTGAAGGGACCACCGTCGCCGTGACGGACGGAAAATGTATCCGCTCCGGGCGGGCGGGTCTTCGATCCTATGCCTCAGGAGGCGTATGGCGAAACATTGTCGTTCGTCCGGCTACGCAAGCCGAGCTGGCGCAGATGGTGGAAGCAGCGGGAACCTACCGGTCGCGTATGCAGCAGTGGACCGCGGCCCAGAGCAGAAGCCCGTGGGAGTCCTATGCGTCTGCACCGGGTACGGGACTCCCGACACTCGGTGTGAGCCCGGATGTGCAGCCCATCAGGAGCCTTCGTCTGGACACCATCTCGAAGCCGCTCGAAGCCACGGTTCGAGGAACTGTGGTGCTGGCATCGCCGGCCGTCTTCGTTCAAGACGCGACCGGCGGTGTCGCCGTGCAGCAGCGTACACCGCTGTCGCTGAAGGTAGGCGATGAGATTGAGGCAAGCGGAAGTGTACGCGTCGATGCCTTCAGCCCAGTTCTTGAGCGGGCAACCGTTCACGTACTGTGGGAGAACACGCCGATGCCTCCTGTCTCGGTCACAGCATCACAGGCGGCGACCGGTGCCTTCGACGCCACCTTCATTGAAGTCGAAGGACGTTTGGCGGGAAAAGAACGCGGGCCGGACGAAAGCCTGATCTTTGATCTCGATGCTGGACCACAGTCCTTCCGTGCGGTGATGAACCGGGGACGCGGCGAGACCCTGTACAGGAA